>JBBIHT010000149.1:0-5662 GCA_037446845.1 Geothrix sp.
TTCAGGGGTGGTCTCGGGCAGGCGGCGGGCATCCATAGGCGTTGAAGGCATTGGTGTCGGCATCCACCGCCACCAGGAGCCGGTCCTTGAGAACCTGAGCCTGTTCGGCCAGGGTGATGAGGCTCGCGTCCTTTTCTGCATCGGGGCCGCCCTGGGCCAGATTGGCCACCATGCTGGCGAGGGCCGCGCCCAGGCCGCCTGCCAGGGCGGCGATGGATCCGCCGCCCGGCGCGGGGGTATCGCGGCTGACCTCATCGGTGAAGGCATGGACCTGCATGGAGACCAGGGCCCTGGGATCATGAGAGGGCAGGCCCAGCACCTTCTGCTCGATCTCGAAGGGCGCCACATCGGCGAGGCCCATGGAGAAGACTGCGGTCTGCAGGATGTCCGAGGTGGGCACGCCCGTGGACTTGCCCATGGCCTTCAGGTAGTGCCTGCCGGAGGCCAGGAGGCACTGGAAGGGCACCAGGCCCACGATCTCGCTCCCGGTCACCACCAGTCCCCGCTCGGCGGCCAGGCGGCGAGCCGCTTCCAGAACGGTGTGGGGCGCCGTCTGCTTGTAGTCCGTGAGGTTCACGCTGATCTGGGCGCGGCGGTACGCCTCCACCACCCAGCCGATGGCCTTGCAGTGGCTGAAGATGCCATGGCGGCGCACCTTCTGGCCCACGGGATGCGCGGGATCCACATCGTTCAGGCGCATGAGGGCGGGCAGGTCGTAGCCGTGGACTTCAGCGCAATGGTGCACGGTTTCCTGGAAGGAGGTTCCCGTGAAGTCGCAGTTGCCGCAGGGGAAGGAGCCTTCGGCGTAGTAGAGGAGCTCACCAGCCTGGTAGTAGGGCTTCACGCGGCCGCGCCGGGCCACCCGGCCCTTCTCGCGCAGCTCGAAGGCGATGTCCGTGGCATGGGCCTTGTCGGCTGAATTGAGCGTCACATTGTAGGCCACCAGGAATTCCCTGGCGCCAATGATGGTGGCGCCGGCTCTGGGGTTGAACGGGGCCTTGAAATCGGGTGCCCAGTGAGGGTCCAGCAGCTTCTTCGCCAGGCCCTCGTATTCGCCGCGGCGCACCTCGGCCAGGTTCCGGCGCTCCGGGCTGGCGGCGGCGGCCTCATAGAGGTAGACGGGGATGGCCAATTCGGCCGCGACGCGGGCGCCCAGGCGCCGGGCCAATTCCGCGCAGTCCTCCATGGAAACGCCCTCGACGGGCACGAAGGGCACCACATCCGTGGCGCCCATGCGGGGGTGGGCCCCGTGGTGCTGGGTCATGTCAATGACTTTCGCCGCCTCGGCGATGCAGCGGAAGGCGGCTTCCAGCACGGCCTCGGGTGCGCCCAGGAAGGTGATGACGGTCCGATGGGTGTCAGCGCCGGGATCCACATCCAGTACCTGCACTCCGGCCACCGCGGCGATGGCATCGGTCACCTGCTTGATCTTCGCCTCATCCCGGCCCTCCGAGATGTTCGGCACGCACTCCACCAGCTTCCGGGACATGGTTCCTCCACACCCGTCCAACTCTAACCCGGAACAGGCCTCGTTCCGAGCGCCGCTGGTCACATCGTCAAGGCTCTCTGAGCTCGTTCTTCACGCCGCCCACCACATGGCCGGTAGGCCCCACCCTGGCAGCGGTATCGCAGGTGCCCGTCTGGTCGTCGAAGAAGAAATCGGGTTCGAATTCGCGCAGGAAATCGGCCTTTTCCAGGCCGCCGAGAAACATGGCCTCGTCCACCTGGATGTTCCAGGCCATGAGGGTGCGGATGGCCCGCTCATGGGCAGGCGCACTGCGGGCGGTGACCAGGGCGGTGCGGATGCGCATGGGGGCACCCAGGGCCAGATCCTGGAGGGGTTGCAGGGCTTCCAGCAGAGGCTTGAAGGGGCCTGGAGGCAGGGGAACCCCGGCCTTCTCGATTTCATGGGCCTGGAAGGCGGCGAGGCCGCCCCTCGCGTACACGCGCTCCGCCTCGTCGCTGAACAGCACCGCGTCACCGTCGAAGGCAATGCGGATCTCATCGGGATGGCGGTCCGCGGCCAGGGCGCTGTCCGGGTAGACCCGGGCGGCGGCGAAGCCCGCCAGGAGGGCAGCGCGCACATCCTCCTCCTTGGCGGAGAGGAAGAGATTCGCCCCCAGGGAGGTCAGGTAGGGATACGGATTGCGACCCCTGGTGAACACGCCTCGTTCCAGTTGCAGATGGGCTTCCTGGGCGCTGCGAAACACCCGCAGGCCGCTGACGGGGTCGTTGCGGGAGAGGATCACGACCGCCACGCGGCCCTCCTCCAGGGTGTTGAAGGCAAGCAGCTTCTTCACGAGGGGGAAGGCCACCCCCGGTTTGGCGGGCAGATCCAGCCGTGTTAGCTGGAGGTCCATGTAGGCCCGGTCATTGGCTTCCTCGAAGACCCGGTTTTCCTCCTCGAAGTCAAAGAGAGCACGGGAGGAGATCGCGACCACGAGTTTGCCTGCCAGGGTTTTGGGCATGTCCCAGAGTACATTGGTCGGATGGATCGCCTCTACTTCGATGCCAACGCCAGCACCCGCCCCTACCCCGATGTGGCGGCGACCGTGCATCGGGCGATGGAGGAGGACTGGGCCAATCCCACCAGCACTCACCGGGAAGGCCAGCGGGCAAGGTTTCGCCTGGAGGAGGCCAGGCGCGTGATCGCCGCCGCCTTGGGGGTGGCCCCCGGCGAACTGGTCTTCTGCGGCAGCGCCACGGAAGCCCTACACCTGCTGCTTCGCGGCCTGCAGCCCGCCCTGGGGAAGCTTCCGGCGGCGGTGTTCCCAGGAGAGCACAGTGCCTGCCTGAATCCTTTGCGCGACTGGTCCCGGGTTTCGTGGCTGCCAGGACTTCCCGCGGGTTGCGCCACGGTGATCCAGATGGCGGCGAACAATGAAACAGGCATCCTCTACGAAATGCCCACCGCGTTGGGGGCGGTCCGCCTCAAGGATTGCGTCCAGGCCTGGGGGAAGGTGCCCGTCAGCCTTGGGGATTGTGACGCGGCGGTGTTCAGCGGGCACAAGATGGGTGGGCCGCGGGGCGCTGGGCTCTTGTGGTTGCGCCCGGGGCTTCCCTGGGAGGCCGTGATGGAAGGGCCCCAGGAGCGCCGTCGCCGGGGCGGGACGGAAAACCTGCCCGCCATCCTGGGACTGGCCGTGGCGGTTGGGCATTTGACGGAGCGTCAAGCGGCTCACGGTTCGCTAGGCCCACTCCGGGACCGATTCGAGACGGAGATCACATCCTGGCACCGGGACATCGAGGTTGTCGGGCGCGCGCTCCCGCGGCTACCCAACACCAGCTGCCTGCTGTTCAGGGGCAGGAATGGCGAGGCTTTGCATGCCTCCCTCGACCTGGCCGGGTTCGCCGTGAGTACGGGCAGTGCTTGCCACAGCGGCTCCGTGAAACCCAGCCATGCAATAACTACCCTTGGGTATAGTTTGGAGGATGCGCGTTCGGTCCTTCGGGTCTCGATGCTTCCGGACGCGCGACCCGGCGAGGTGGAGGCCCTGGTGGCGGCCATCAAGCGGTTGACCTGAGGCGTTCATGATTGAATCCATCCTGTTCTTCTTCGCCCACAACCCACTCCTGATGCTGTTCGCCGTGGTGGCCCTGGGTTATCCCATCAGCAAGGTCAGGATCGGGGGCGCTTCCTTCGGCATTGCCAGCATCCTGTTCGCCGGCATCGCGCTGGGTGCGCTGGTCATGGCACCTGGCCTGGATGCCCAGCTGAAGCGCGACATCTCGAAGGAGATGTCGCTGGTCTATGAGCTGGGGCTCGCGGTGTTCGTCTATGCCATGGGCCTTTCCATCGCCCAGAGCTTCTGGGCGGCCTTCAGCCACGAGGGCATGCAGAAGAACGCGGTGGTGGCCATTACCATGCTGGCCTCCACTGGGCTCGTGGCGCTGATGGCGCCGGTGCTGGGGTTCAACAGCCGCTATGCCGCCGGGCTGCTCGCGGGCAGCTTCACCAACATGCCGGCCCTGGCCGGTGTCATCGAGCGGGTGAAAGCCATGCCTGGCTTTGGCCCCTTGGAATGGGCCCAGCCCACGGTGGCCTCCGCCATAGCCTACCCAGTGGGCGTACTGGTGCCCATCCTGCTGCTGCTCCTGGCCCCCCGGATCTTCAACATTGACCTGCAAAGGGAGGCGGAGGACACCAAGGATTCCCAGACCGGCCAGCAGAAACTGGCGGTCTGGACCATCCGCGTCACCCAGGCCGAGGCGGAATCCCATACCAAGCGGGAACTCTGCGCCCTTGAAAATCTCCGCCTGGTCTTCGGGCGGGTCCTGCGCAATGCGGACCTGCTCCTGCCCGGGCCGGACTTCCGGCTGAGGCGGGACGACCTCGTCACCATCGTGGGCTCGGAGGAGGACCTGGCCCAGGTGACCCGGCGCATCGGCGAGCGGAGCCATGTGGAGCTGGACCGGGACCAGAGCGCCCTGGACGCCACCCGGATCTTCGTATCCCGGGGGGAGGTGGTGGGAGTGCCTCTGGGCAAGCTGCAACTGGTGGAGAAGTACCAGGCCATCATCACCCGCGTGCGGCGCGGCGATCTCTGGTTCGTCCCCAATGGCAGTACCGTGCTGGAACTGGGGGACCGCGTGCGGGTCACCACGCGCCGGGACAACATCGAGGCCATCGAGGAGTTTTTCGGCGACAGCTACAAGGAGCTCAGCGAAGTGAGCTTCCTCACCTTCGCCATGGGCCTGGCGGCGGGCCTCGCCCTGGGCCAGCTGCCCATTCCCCTTGGCCACGGCATCATCTTCAAGCTGGGGTTCGCGGGCGGGCCTCTGGCCATCGCTCTGGTGCTGGGGCGGTTCCATCGCATCGGCCCCCTGGTGTGGAACTTCCCCTACAGCGCCAACCACACCATCCGCCAGTTCGGGCTGGTGCTTTTCGCGGCGGGCATCGGCGTGATTTCAGGGGAGGGCTTCCGCACCATCATGGCCAAGGATGCGTCGGTATTGCCGCTCTTCCTGGGGGCGGCCTTCGCAATCTGCCTCCTGGCGGATTCCCTGACCCTGTTCATCGGCCACAAGGTGTTCAGGATTCCCCTCAATGTGATGTTCGGCATCGTGGCTGGTACCCATACCCAGCCGGTGGTGCTGGGCTATGCCAGCCAGCAGACCGGCAACGAGCTGCCCAATGTGGGCTTCGCCACCGTCTATCCCATGGCCACCATCCTGAAAATCGTCCTGGCCCAGGTGTTGCTGGTGCTCATTCGCTGAGCCTGCCGACCAGGGCGGGAATTGGCCGGCCATCAGGAGGCTGGCTCCATTCCACGCCCAGCCAGCGGGCGGCGGTGGGGGCGATATCCCAGGCGGCGACCTGCCCCAGGGGTCCCTGGCCGGCGCCAAGCACCACCAGCCAGGCCTGCATGGAGGGCGTGCGGGGGCCATAGGCGTGGGCCCCGGAGCGTCCATGGCGCTCGCTGATTTCCTCCTGGCTGTCCCGGGCCTGGCTCAGCCAGGTGCCCACCGGCGCCAGTGCCACCAGGTCGCCAACTCGGTCACTCCCACGAAGGTGGTAGCTGGCTGGCACCTGGGCACGCCGCCAGGTTTTGAGGCCAGCCTTGCGCAGGCGCCGGGTGGCGCGGTCAGCATCCTTCGGATTGGCCAGGTACACATAGGCACTTCCCCCATGGCTGATGATCTCGGCGGGGATGTCCCGAAG
>JBBIHT010000150.1:0-5637 GCA_037446845.1 Geothrix sp.
GCCGCAGGAGGCCTGTTCCGTGATGGAATTCGTCAAGTCCGCCGTGCTCGTATCCTATTTCGCCATTCTCAGTGTGCTGAGCATCTACGGCGCCCATCGCCTGTGGATGCTCTGGCTCTACTTCCGCCACAAGAAGGATGTTCCCCGGCCCCAAGGGGACGCGAACTACCTGCCCGTCGTGACGGTCCAGTTGGCCGTCTTCAACGAGATGAATGTGATCGAGCGCCTGATGGACCATGTCGTCAAGATGGATTGGCCCAAGGACAAACTGGAAATCCAGGTGCTGGACGATTCCACCGATGACACCGTGCGGGCAGCCAGCGCAGTGGCCGATCGTTATCGTGCCCTGGGTTTCGACATTCAGTACCTCCATCGCACCGATCGCACGGGTTTCAAGGCGGGTGCCCTGGCGGAGGGCCTCAAGGTCGCCAAGGGCGAACTGGTGGCCATGTTCGACGCCGACTTCCTGCCCACTGTGGATTTCCTGCGCCAGGCTGTGCCGCATTTCGCCGATGAGAAGGTGGCCTTCGTCCAGGGCTGCTGGGCCCACCTGAACAGGGAGTTCTCACTGTTGACCCAGGTGCAGGCCATCCTGCTGGACGGCCATTTCGTGTTCGAGCACACCGCCCGCCACCGCTCCAGGGCCTTCTTCAATTTCAGTGGCACCGCCGGCATGTGGCGCGTCTCCGCCATCGCGGATGCCGGTGGCTGGGAGCACGACACCATCACCGAGGACGCCGATCTCTCCTACCGTGCCCAACTCAAGGGCTGGAAGGGCGTCTACCTCAAGGATCTGGTGGTTCCCGCTGAACTTCCGGTGGAGGTCAATGCCTTCAAGAGCCAGCAGCACCGATGGGCCAAGGGCAATGCCCAGGTCATCCGCAAGCTCATGAAGACCATTTGGAAGTCGGACGAAAGCCTTCACACCAAGCTGGAGTGCTGGTTCCATCTCACGGCCAACTGCAACTACATGCTGATGGTGGTGCTTTCCATCATCATGGTGCCAGCCATGATCATCCGGGCAGGCACGCCCGTCCATGTCCTCCTGCTCACGGACGGACCCTTCTTCCTGCTGAACGCCGTGAGCGTGGGGCTCTATTTCGGCCTTTCCCAGAAGGAACTGACGGACAACACGGGCTGGCAGAAGCGCCTCAAGTACATCCCTGGCCTCATGGGTCTGGGCATCGGCCTCGCCTTGAACCAGGCCAAGGCCGTGCTGGAAGGCTTCTTCACCGATGACAAGGAGTTCAAGCGAACCCCCAAGTATGGCGTAGATGCCCAGGGCAACACCGCCACCAAGTGCGCCTACAAGGTTCCCAAGAGCCTGCTCACTTTCCTGGAGCTGGCCTTCGCCATCTACTATTTCATCGCCCTGTTCGTGGCCATCTACATCCGCAAATGGGCCTCGGTGCCCTTCCTCTGGCTGTTCTTCAGCGGTTTCTCCTACATGAGCCTGCTGTCCCTGGCTGATGTGAAGCTGTTCCGCCGGCTCGCCATGGATGAACCCCTGGACGATGCCCAGAGCGAAGCAAACTTCGTTCAGTAGCCGGATCCGCCGATAGGGGACCATGGCCCGCCCCACCGCTCCATCCCGTCCCCGCGCCGCAGCCCTTCGCTATCAGCCCCAGTCTCCCTTCCTGGACGCGGCCCCGAGGCTCGTGGCCAAAGGCCAGGGCCTCCTGGCCGAGCGGATCCTGGCCTTGGCGCGGGAAAGCGGCATCCCCATCTCCCAGGATCCCAATCTGCTCAACGCCCTGGAACCCCTGGAATTGAACCGACTCATCCCCCCTGAGCTATTCCAGGCCGTGGCCATCCTGTTGGCCACCCTGTACCGGACCAACCAGGACATGGCCCATCGTGATTGATTTCCACTGTCATTCCCTCCATTCCGATGGCACGGATTCACCTCGGCAACTGGCCCTGCTCGGCGAGCAGGCCGGGCTGCATGCACTGTGCCTCACCGACCACGACACTCTGGGTGGCATCCCCGAGTTCCTAGGCATGCAATCCGAGGTCAAAACCCGGTTGCGGGCAGGGACCGAATTGAGCTGCCGCTTTCTGGGCCGATCCCTCCATGTGCTTGGCCTGCTCGTCAACGCGGCCGACATCACCTTTCAGGAACTGTTGACGGACCTGCGCGGCCGCCGGGAGGATAGGAACCGGAAAATGCTCCTGAGGCTCACCGAGCTGGGTTATCCCCTTGCCCGGGATGAGGTCCAGGCCCAGGCGGGCACCCCCCTGCTCAGCCGGGTCCATTTCGCGAAAGCGCTGGCCGCCAAGGGGCTCATCCGCAGGGTGCCGGAGGCGTTCGAGCGGCTCATCGGCGACGACTGCCCCGGCTTTGTCCCCCGCGAGGAACTGCAACCCGCCGAGGCGGCCCGTTGGATCCGCGAGGCGGGGGGAGTCCCGGTGGTGGCTCACCCCGGTCGCTTCGCCGGGGGCGGGTTCTCCTGGGATGAGGCCATGGTGGACCTTCGCAACCAGGGAATGGAGGGACTGGAAGGGTACTACGGAGAGTATCGGGCCTCCGAGCAGCGCTACTTCCTGGCTCTCGCCAAGCGGCTGGACATGGTCGTGACCGGGGGCAGTGACTATCACGGCCGGCACAAGCCGGGATTGCGCCTCGGCGTGGGCCGTGGGGGCCTCAGGGTGCCTGATGAATGCCTCGATCGACTCGAGGCCCGCCAAAGACTTGGCACCTACCGCTAAGAGCCGATAGCCTGAAACCCCGAGGCCTCCATGTCCAAGCGCATCCTCCTGGTGGAGGACGATCCCATCAATGTGAAGTTCATCCAGACGGTACTCATCAAGAAGGGCGGCTTCGCAGTCCTGGTCTCCGAGGATGTGGATGAGATCCTCCGCCTGGCCCGGGAACAGGATCTGGCCGCCATCATCATGGATGTGAGCCTGTCGCGCTCCAGCCACGAAGGCCAACGAGTGGACGGCATTTTCATCACCCAGTTGCTGAAGCAGGATGCCGCCACCCGGAACATCCCCGTGCTGTTGGCCACTGCCCACGCCATGTCAGGCGACCGGGAGAAGTATCTTCAGCTCAGCGGAGCCCAGGGCTACATCCCCAAGCCCATCCATGATCCCTCAACCCTCATTGATGCGGTGAATGCCGTCATCCTTCCTTGAATCGCCATCCCATGGCCCAGAAACCTTCTGCCATCGCTCCTTACCGACTGCTGCTTGAGTACGATGGCAGCCGGTTCCAGGGCTGGCAGAAACAGGGCGCGAAGCAATCCGGCGAAGGGGTGAGGACCGTGGCCGGGAGCCTGGAACACGCGATCCGGGAGGCTGGCCTGCGCCTGGTTCACCTCGGAGGCGCGGGCCGGACCGATTCCGGTGTTCACGCCCTGGGCCAGGTGGCGCACCTTCACCTGGACTCTTCGGGGGCACCTCGCCCCGGGGAGTTGCGGCGGCTCCTGGACGCGACCCTCCCCCAGGACATCGCCCTGAGGGATATCCGATCCTGCCCCCTCCGCTTCCATGCCCGCCATGATGCCGAGGACCGCACCTACCTGTACCAGATCAGCCGTCGCCGCAGCGCCTTCGGCAAGCCTTGGATCTGGTGGGCGAAACGAAGCCTGGACCTCAGCCGCCTGGCGGCCGCCTGGCAAGCCTTCCAGGGAGACCAGGACGCCTCCTCCTTCTCGGACCTGGACCCCGAGGAGGATGGGCGGGTTCGCATTTTTCGCTGCGAGCTGGCGGAGTCCGGGTCGCTCATCCTCCTGCGGGTCAGGGCCACCCACTTCTATCGCCGCCTGGTGCGCCGCATGGTCGGCGCTGCCGTGGCCTGTGCCGCCGGATTGGAGGAACCCCGGAGGATCCAGGAGGACCTGCGCAACCCCACCGAGGCCGCCAACCTCTACTGGGGCGCCAAGGCGGCTCCCTCCTCGGGTTTGTTCCTCGAGTCGGTCCGCTACCCGGGCGACCCCGAACCCGGCCCGCCCCGGGCCACCCTTCTCCTCCCCTGAACGGAGCCCCGATGCTCTCCCGTGAAGAAGCCTGGAGCCTGGTTCAGGCATGGACACCTTCCGAGCGGCTGCGCATCCACGCCCGCGCCGTGGAGGCTGTCATGCGCGATCTGGCCCGGCTTACGGCCCAGGACCCTGACCTGTTCGGCCTGGCTGGCCTGCTGCACGATGCGGACTACGACCAATGGCCGGAGGAACACCCAAGGCGCATCGTGGCCTGGCTGAGGGCGCGGGGAGAAGAGGCCCTGGCCCATGCCATCAGCGCCCATTACACCCACTGGGGCGTCCCCTACGACAATCTTCTGGACAAGGCCCTCCTGGCGTCCGACGAGATCACCGGCTTCATCATGGCCTGCGCCCTGGTCAGGCCCACCCGCACCGAAGGCCTTGAACCCAGAAGCGTGAAGAAGAAGCTGAAGGACAAGGCCTTTGCCGCTGGCGTGAATCGCTCGGAGGTGACCGAAGGGCTGAGAATGCTCATGGACGCCGTGGGCGGCAGCGAGGATGAGCATCTCGCCCGCATCATCCGGGTGCTCCATGAACATCGGCAGGAGCTGAGCCTCGGGCTCGGGACCCAAACACCTGGATAGCGGTTGGGGATGCTAGCGGCCCAGGAACCGTTCCCCAACCATATCGGAGATTCGCTGGCGGCGCAGGATGAGCGTTCGCAGGTACTCCTGCTTCTCCAGGAGCGCACTCCTCTGCAGCCGTTCCGCTTCCGCACCAGCTGGTGCTCCCCCTGGGCTGGCCAACTGATCCAGCTCGGATCGCACCCTGTCCTCGGCGGCCTTCACCCGGATCACCCGGATGGCGCGAGGGGATGCCCCGGTTGCGGCCGCATTCTCAGTCCAGAGGGGTTCAACCTCCACTTCCTGCAGCACTACGGTGGAAGGTTCGGCGGGGCGCCTGGCGAAGCGAAGTTTCAAGGCCACCCCATCCCGATTGTCTCCCCCCGCCACGGGGAAGAGATCCGCCCGGTACATTCGGTCCTGGTTGCTGATGAAGTTGCCAAGCGAGTAGGCCACCAGGGCTTTTCTCCCGTTCCTCTCCAGGAGTTCCACGGGCTGCAGCACATGGGGGTGGTGTCCCAGTAACACATCGCAGCCTGCCTCCACCAGCGACTGGGCAATGGTGCGCTGTCGTCTAGTGGGCTTGTGCTGATATTCGTTGCCCCAGTGCACGCTCACCACGACCAGGTCCGCACGGCTCTGGGCCTCCCGCACCGCCGCCAGGGCCGGTTCCAGATCCAGGATGCGCACCCAGGGTTCGGAGGCCCGCCGGTTCAGGTCCAGATTGAACAGGTCGGTGAAGGCCAGGAAGGCGATCCTGATGCCCCGCCGCTCCAGGATCGTCAAGGCTTCTGCCTGGGAACGGTCTGCTCCGCTGCCGATGGCGAGCAGCTGTTCTCGCCTCAGGCGCTCCAGGGTTTCCCGCACCCCTCTCGAACCCTGGTCGTAGGCGTGATTGTTGGCGGTGGACAGCACCGTGAAACCACTGGCCCGCAGGGCCGCCGGCAGGGTCTCCGGGGCATTGAACTGGAAGGGAACGCCGGGGCGGCCTGAACGAGGAGCCACGGGGCTCTCCAGGTTCCCGAAGGCCAGATCCGCTTCCTGGAGCAGGGGCGCCACATCGCGCCAGAGGGCCTGGAATCCGTCCG
>JBBIHT010000151.1:0-5600 GCA_037446845.1 Geothrix sp.
CGAGGGCGTGCGGCCCGCCAATCCCGCCGAAGCGGGCAAACTGGCGGGCTCCTATAAGGGGAACCGGGCCCTCTACCGGCAACGCATCGCTGCGGCCCTGGCCGCGTTGAGGGCTCAGCAGGGCGTGGATGGCAGCCGCCTCGCGGTCATCGGCTACTGCTTTGGCGGCACGGGCGCCCTGGAAGCGGCCCGGGCCGGACTGCCGGTGCAGGGCGTGGTGTCCTTCCATGGCGGGCTGGATGTGCCTGCGGATTTCAAGCCCGGACCCATCGCCGCCAAGGTGCTGGTCTGCCATGGGGCCGAGGATCCCTTCGTTCCCGCCACGGCGGTGACAGCCTTCCAGGAGGAGATGCGCCAGTCCCGGGCGGACTATGTGTTCGTGGCCTATGCCGGGGCCGTCCATGCCTTCACCCAGCAGGAGGCGGGCGATGACCCCCACAAGGGCGCCGCCTACCACCAGGCCGCCCACCGCCGCAGCTGGCAGCACATGCGGGAGTTCTTCCTGGAAATCTTCCAGGCACCCCGATAAGCGCAACGCCGGCGCGGAAGAACCTCCCGCCGCCGCAGGCCACCGGGAGCTGGTACCTTTCCCGCATGGACGCGCCTTCCTTCACCTACCGCCCCATCGGGATCATGCACACCCCCTATGCTCGGCGCATGGACGCGCCGCACCAGGCCTCGGTGGTGGCGGGAACGGAACTGGGGGCGGCGGCTGAAGCCATCCTGGAGCTGGATCCCGCCCTGCCGGAGGCCGTGCTGCGGGATCTGGAGGGCTTCGAGCGGGTGTGGCTCCTCTTCGCGTTCCACCTCAGCGAAGGCTGGGCACCGCTGGTGCAGCCGCCCCGGGGACCGCGGCAGAAGCGCGGGGTGCTGGCGACGCGCTCGCCCCATCGCCCCTGCGGCATCGGGTTGTCCTCGGTGGAGCTGGTGGCGGTGGAGGGGCGGACCCTGCGCCTGCGGGGAGTGGATTTGCTGGATGGGACGCCCGTCCTGGATGTGAAGCCCTATGTGCCCTACGCCGATGCCTTTCCCTCTGCCCGGGCGGGCTGGATTGATGAGGTGGATGCCCTGACGGGCACCCGTTCCGCGCCGGGCCCCCGCAGGCCACGAACCGTCCGGTGCCCAGCCGGGTCTTGACGGCGCCGCGTCAGGCTTCCAGGATGCGGGGGCACCCCCACCCCAAGGAGCTCCCATGCATCCCCTCCCCACCCTCTGGCTGCCCATCCTGCTGTCCGCCGTGGCCGTCTTCGTGGCCAGCAGCCTTATCCACATGGTCCTGAAGTGGCACAACTCGGATTACCGGGTGCTGCCGGACGAGGAAGGGGTCCGCGCCGCCCTCGGCAAGGCCTCGCCCGCCCCGGCCCAGTATGTGATGCCCCATTGTCAGGATCACAAGGACATGGACAAGCCGGAGATGAAAAAGAAGTACGAAGAGGGCCCCGTGGTCTTCATGACGGTCTTCCCCAACGGCGCACCGGCCATGGGCAAGCTGCTGGTCCAGTGGTTCCTCTACGCTCTGGCGGTGGCCTTCATGGCCGCCTATGTGGCCTCCGCCACACTGCCGGTGGGCGCCCACTATCTCCGCGTCTTCCGCGTGGTGGGCACCGTTTCCTTCCTCACCTATGTAGGCGGCAGTGTGCAGAGCGGCATCTGGATGGGCAAGCCCTGGGGGAGTGTGGTCAAGGATCTGGCCGATGGCCTGATCTACGGCCTGCTCAGTGCCGGCGTGTTCGGGTGGTTGTGGCCCCGGTAGTTGCTTGAGCCCCCAGCCGGACGCCTACGGCCGCATCGCCTATCGCGGCCTCATCGCCTGGCCTGAGCGCCTCCAGCGGGAGGCCCCGCTCTTCCTGCGTGTGCTGGAAGCGGGGCCTTCCCGCCGGGTGCTCGACCTGGGTTGCGGCAGTGGCGAACACTGCCGCTTCCTGGCCGCCCAGGGATTCGAGCTCACGGGCCTGGACGCCTCCCCCTCCCAGGTGGAGGCCGCCCGGTCGGCGGATCCGGGTGGTCGCTACCAGCTGGCAGATCTGGCTGCCCTGCCAGGAAATATCGAGGGTGCGCAGGGTGGGGCCCTCTGCCTGGGCAATACCCTGCCGCACCTCTGCGAGGAAGCCCAGGTGCTGGCCTTCTTCACCGGCCTGGCAGGCCTGCTCCTGCCTGGAGCGCCCCTGCTGCTGCAGCTTCTCAACTACGATCGCCTCCTCGACCGCGGCGAACGCGCCTTCCCGGTGACCCTGAGGCCCACCGAAGGGGAAGCTGCCGAGACCGTGTTCCTGCGCCTCATGACCCACCATGGCGAGGGCCGCCTGTCCTTCACCCTCGCCACCCTGCGGTATCGCCCGGGTTCGGAGGCGCCCCTGGAGCTCATGGCCGCCCACACGGTGCCCCTGCGCGGCTGGCGGCGGGCCCAGGTGGAGGCCCTGCTGGAAGGCGGTGGGTTCCGGGTGCGGGAAGTGCTGGGCGCCATGACCGGCGAGGCCTGGGGCCCCGGTTCCCCGGATCTGGTGGTGGTCAGCGAGCGCCGGTAGCCCGCCCTGGTACCGGCCCCGGGGAATGGGTATGCTTGAATCCATGGTCGGGCGGTACTACCTCCATGCAGGCTCCCGGAAGCTGGCCGATGCCTTGACCTGCGAGCCGCGGGCGGCATGCTGAAACCTCTGGTCCTGTCGGGCCTGTGGCCAGGTTCCGGACCCGGGCGGGACCTGGCGCTCTACCTCCTGGGCATGGCCGCGATGCTTTGGCTGCTGAACCAGGCCAAGCGGTCCTTCTGGCTGGTGTCGTTCCTGGCCCTGCCGGGAACCCTGTGCCACGAGGCCTGCCATTGGGTCCTGGGCAAGCTGTTCAACGGGGATCCCCAGCGCTTCACCGTCCTGCCCCGTCGGGAGGGGCGTGGCTTTGTGCTGGGCTCCGTGGCCCTGGGAAACCTGCGCTGGTACAACGCCTTCTTCATCGGCCTGGCGCCCCTTCTGCTGCTGCCCCTGGCCTACGGGTTGCTGCTCTGGCGGCTCAGAAGCCACCCGCCGCTTGGGTGGTCCGAGGTCGGCATCGCCTTCCTGCTCGCTAACCTGGTCTTCGCTTCCGTGCCCTCCTGGCAGGATCTCCGCATCGCCGCGCGCTCGCCCATTGGTTGGCTCCTCCTCGCGGGAGCCCTGGCCTGGGCGTGGATGAGGCAAGGGGCCGGCCTCTGACGAGGGCCGGTGTCTGTGCTGGAGCCCCTCAGGCGGGATCGGCGACCAGTCGCTGCGCCAGCCCGGACCTGCGGGCCACGCTGTGGGCACAGGCCGCATCCACGGCCTCGGTCGTGCCTAGCAGCAGCACTTCCTCGCGGGCCCGGGTGATGGCCGTGTAGAGCACTTCCCGGCTCAGGGAAGGGTGCTCCGCGGGCGGCAGCACCAGGGCCACCGCCTTGAACTCGGAGCCCTGGGCCTTGTGGACCGTCATGGCGTAGGCATGATCCAGATTGTCCTGGAGGGAGGCCAGGGGAAAGCCAGTCAGACTTCCCCCCCGGAGGAACAGCGCCTCCAGATGGGCCGGAGCCTCGCCCCGCTGCACCGGCAGAATCAGCCCCTGGTCGCCGTTGAAGAGCTCCCGGCGCGAATCGTTGGCCCGCACCAGCACGGGTTCGCCCGCCAGGAAGCGGGGTTGCCGGTCCAGGGCGTCCCCTGCGGCCGCCAGGGCCAGGCCGTGCAGATGCTCATTGATCGGTATCACCCCGCCCAGATCGGCCCCGTCGTTGACCGGACACAGCAGCCGGAACCCATCGAAGTGGGCCAGCAGGTCCTGGGCCCGTGCCCGGTCGTCCTCGGCCCAGCCCCGGGCCGAATGCTGCAGGGGTTTCAGGATCCGGTTCTGCCAGGCGGCCACGCCAGCCTCGCCGCAGATGCGTTCCCGCCACCAGCGCGCCAGGAAGCCGGCCATCCAGTGCGCCTTTGGGCCCTCGGGCCCCACCAGCCACACGCCGCCCTGGCCGAGGGCCTCCGCCAGGGTGCCCCGGTGGATGCCTTCGGCGCCCCACAGTTCTGGGGTCCGGGCGGGGGTGTGGATGCGTTCCGCCTGGAGCAGGATGTGGCGGCCGTTGGGCTGGCGGGGATCCATGCGGTAGCTCTCCCGGAGGGTCACCGTCGCCTCGGGCAGGAGGGTCACCATTTCCCGAAAGGCCGCGCCGGGTTCCACCGAAGGCAGCTGGTCCGCATCCCCGAGCAGCACCAGGCGCGCGCGGGGAGCCAGGGCGTCCAGCAATCCCTCCAGCAATTCGAGCCCGATCATGGAGGCCTCGTCCACGATGACGAACTCCGCTGGCAGGAGGTTCTGGGGGTTCTGGCGGAACCCGCCCAGGCCGGGGTGATAGCCCAGGGCCCGGTGCAGGGTCATGGGTCCGGGTCCATCCCGGCGCAGGGCCTCGTCCAGTTCGTCCTCCGCCGGAAGGCTTGCCATCCCTTGCCTCAGCGCCTCGCCCAGGCGCTGGGCCGCCTTGCCCGTGGGCGCCGCCAGGAGGATGCGATCCAGGGCCAGGGGAGTTTTCTGGCGCTGGAGACTGCGCACCACGGCCAGGACGATGGAGGTTTTCCCGGTGCCCGGCCGCCCGGTGATGAGGGTGAGGGGGGCCCTCATGGCCAGGGCCACGGCCCGCCGCTGGTCGCTGTTGAGGGCCACAGGCTGAGTCAGCACGGCCTCCAGGGGTTCGCCCTGATCCCCCATCGGGCCCCTGCGACTCCGCAGTGCCTCGGCCACGCGGCATTCCGAGGCATGCAGCCGCTGGGAGGAAAGCCAGCGCCCCTCCAGGACGAGGGGCCGCCCGACGGGGCCCAGGAGATAGCCCCAGCCGCCCCTGCGCAGCGTCTCCCCCAGGGAGCCGCCGAGGACTTGGTCCAGGGCTTCGGCCAGGGGCCTTGGCCAGGCGGGGTTCTCCACATCCACCCGGCTGTGGCCTTCGCATTCGGAAACCATCACCGCCAGGAGGATCCAGAAGGCCTGGAGCCTCGCCTCGGGGGGCGCCAGCTGGGCCACCCGATGCGCCACGGCGCTGAGGGCCGGATCCAGGCTGAGGTTGTCCAGCAGCGTCTGGGCCTGGTCCAGGGCGCCCTGCCAGGGGCGTGGCCCAAAGCAGCCCACGGGAGCGGGTAGCCGCCGTTCAGCCAAGGAGCACCTCCCGGTGCACCTGCACCAGAGCCTGCTTCCAATCCTGCACCTGGCCCCAGGTGGGGCGCAGGGACCAGGTGCCCTGGCTGGGCAGGCCGCGGAGGAACACATAGAGAATGCCGCCGAATCGCATTTCGTAGGCAGCCTCGTCGCGGATGCCCAGGCAGGCCAGGCAGGCCAGCAGATAGACCTGGGCCTGCAGGAGGTAGTGGTCCAGGACGGTGCGGTGCAGGGTATCGGGTTCGTAGTCCGGCAGGAGGTTGCTCTTCCAATCCAGCAGGTAGGCGCGGCCGCCGCTTTCGCAAAGCACATCCATGGAACCCTTGAGGAGGTCCTTCTCCAGGGGGTAGCAGTCCGCATCCAGGAAGCGCGAGAAGAAATCCACCTCCCGCAGCAGCCGGTCCGCGGCGGCGATGCGAATCTGGCCGCCCCAGGCCAGAGGCAGGTCGGCGGTGAGTCCGGCG
>JBBIHT010000152.1:0-5589 GCA_037446845.1 Geothrix sp.
GGCATGCCCTTGGGGTGATCGGCGTCGATCATCCCCGCGGCCTGCTCCACCTGGCCGACGACGCCGGGCGTACGGAAGTGGTCCTTTTTCAACTCGAAGGCCTTCCCGTGGTCACCCGAAGGCAGCGCAGGAGCCTCCGTCTTCTCGATGTTCGAGGTGTAGTCGCAGGCGTCGCAGCTGAGGATGGCGTCCTCGCCGCTGCCGGCCAGCACGTGGAACTCGTGGGTGAAGCTGCCGCCGATGGCGCCGCTGTCGGCCTCCACGGGCCGGAACTTCACGCCCAGGCGGCTGAAGATCCGCTTGTAGGCGTTGAACATGGCCCAGTACTCGCGGTCCGCGCAGGCGTCATCCACATGGAAGGAGTAGCCATCCTTCATGGTGAACTCCCGGCCCCGCATGAGGCCGAAGCGGGGCCGGCGCTCATCGCGGAACTTGGTCTGGACCTGGAAAAGGTTCATGGGCAGCTGCTTGTAGCTGCGCACATGCTTGCGGACGATGTCCGTGATCACTTCCTCGTGGGTGGGCCCCAGACAGAAGTTGTAGAACTCCCTTTCATCGGGCTTTTCTCCCCTGGCACGGCGCTCGGCCACCTCGGCCTTGGCCTTGCGGTCGCAGAACCGCAGCAGCTCGTCCCCGTAGAATTTCCAGCGGCCGCTCTCCTGCCACAACTCGGCGGGGAGCACGGCGGGCATGAGCAGTTCCTGGCAGCCATCCTTGGCCAGCTCCTCCCGCACAATGGCCTCGAACTTGCGGATGCTCCGCAGGGCCAGGGGCAGGTAGCTGTAGATGCCGGCGGCCACCTTCTGGATCATGCCGGCCCGCATCATGAGTTGCTGGCTCACCACATCGGCGTCTCGCGGCGTTTCGCGCAGGGTCTGGATCAGGAGCTTGGACTGCTTCATGGGGCCCTCAAACCTTCGAGTCTAGCCCAGGAACAAGCGGGGCCCGCTTTGGAATCACGCGCCCAGCAGGGACTGCACCAGCTGGCTGGCGGCCTTGCCATCGTAGGCGGCCCCATGGGCAGCCTGCAGGGCCTTCATGACCAGCCCCATGTCCTTCCTGGATCGGGCGCCGCTCTGGGCGATGGCCGCCTTGACCGCGGCGACCAGAGCCTCGCCCTCCAGCATGGCCGGCAGGTAGGGTTTCAGCAGTTCGATCTCCTGGCGCTCCTCCTGGGCCCGCTCCCCCTGACCCACCTTCTCGAACTGGGCCACGCTGTCCTCCCGGGACTTCACCAGGCGCTTGATGACACCCAGCGCATCCGCCTCGGCCAGGGCGCCCTGGGGCCCCAGTCCCTTGGCGATGGCCTCGTTCTTGTAGGCGGCCAGGGCCATGCGGAGCACCTGGGTGCGGGGGACATCCCTGGCGAGCATGGCGGTTTTCAGATCGGCCTGGATGCGGTTCAGCATGGGGTCACTCCCTCGATCTTCCATGGTGACGGCAACGAGAAGCCTTCTCAACGCTCCAGAACTCATGTTTCGGGCAGCGGGCCCCGAAACCCCTACTATCCTCCCGAGGCCCCATGAATGTCGCCTTCATCAACCCGTTCATCGAGTCCACCCTGAGAAGCCTGGAGATGATGGCCACCCTGGCAGCCGAGAAGATCGGGCTCTCCGTGAAGGAAGACCTCATCACCAGCTACGACATCTCAGCCATCATCGGCATCACGGGGGATACTGCGGGCAGCATCATCCTCAGCTTTCCAGCGCCGCTGGCCTGCCGCATCGCCAGCAACATGCTCATGGAGGAGATCCCCGCCCTGAACAGCGCCGTGGAAGACGCCATCGGGGAGATCGGCAACATCGTCGTGGGGGATGCCCGCCGCCTGTTGATCCAGGATGGCTTCAGTCTTTCCATCTCGGTGCCCACCGTGGTCGTCGGCAAGGGCCACAAGATCAGCCGATCCGGCGATGTACCCTGCATCGCCATTCCCTTCAGGACCGAATTCGGCGAATTCGAGGTCAATGTGGGCCTCAAGGACTGAAGGAACCCTGGCCGCCGCCAACAGGAAAGGGCGCCCGAGGGGCGCCCTTCCAGTTCAGCACCAGGAGGCGATCAGGCCTTCTCGAACTTGATCACTTCCACGGGGCACCCGGCGGCGGCCGCCTCGATGCTGGCTTCGTGATCGCTTCCGTAGCTGCCGGCCAGGGGGCTCATCTCATCGCGGTTCTCGGAATCCGTACCATCCTCGCGCACGGCGCCGATGATGTTGCAGCTGGTATCGGTCACATGGAAAATGTCCGGGCACTCGGCCTCGCAGGCATTGCAAACGATGCAACCTTCTTCGATCCAGACTTTGGCAATGGCCATGATTCTCTCCTAAGAAAACCGGTGGGAGCCCGCTGCGGGCGAATCCCTCCAACCTATCATCCAGGCCCCGGCTGGCCAAGCCCCCGGTACACCCCGGCCCCATGCCAGACTGAAGATGTGACGGAGGTCCGCCCCATGCCCTTGCAGGAGACGGCAGTGCTTGCCCGAATTCGCGCCCTGCTGCCCGGAGGGGAGCATCTCGAGGATGACTGTGGGGACCTGCCCCCCTGTGCCCCTGGGAAACGCTGGCTGGTGACCACGGACCTCATGGAATCGGACCAGCATTTCCGCCTGCCCTGGCACCCGCCCGAGCTCCTGGCCCACAAGCTCCTGGCCGTGAACCTGTCCGATCTCGATGCCTCGGGAGCCGAACCCTTTGGCTACACCCTCACCCTGGCCCTGGGGCCGGAGATCACGGCGGTCTGGCTCGAGGCCTTCCTTGCGGGATTGGCGAAGGCCTCCCGCGAAGCCCGTGTCGTGGTCATCGGCGGAGATACCGTGGGCCGCCCAGCCGGCCTGGGCCTGGGTCTCACGACCTTTGGCCAGGCCGCCCGCTGGCTGCGACGGGATGGCCTACAGCCCGGCGATACCCTTTTCCTGGATCGCCTCCCCGGGGCCAGCCTGCGGGGCCTGCGCAAGCTCCAGGCTGGCCAGCGTTGGAATCCCGAGCACCCGGACCCGGACTTGGCAGCGCATCTGGCCCCAACCCCCTGCCTGGGTCTCGGGTTGAAGCTGGCCTCGCTGCCCGAAGTGCACGCGTGCCTGGACCTGTCCGATGGCCTGAGCCGGGACCTTCGCAACCTGGCACAGGCCTCCGGCCTCAGCCTGGTGGTGGCCCCGGGGCTGGACCAGGATGCCCTGCTGGGCGGGGAAGACTATGCCCGCTGTTTCGGGAGCTCACTCAGCCAAGGCGACCTGGAACGCCGCCTGGGCCTGCCCCTGGTTCCCGTGGCCCAGGCGGTGCCGGCGGGCGCGGCTCCCGTGCTCGTCTATGATGGAGATTCGCTGTTGCCCCTTCCCGACCTCAGCTTCGACCACTTTGGACACCCATGACTCGCCCGGACAAGACGCACCTCTGGGCCCGCATCAGGCGGTTCATGGCGGATCCCGCCCTGGAACCCCACCACCTGGCGTGGAGCTTCGCCCTGGGGTTCGCCATCGCCTGGAACCCCCTGCTGGGCACCCACACCGGCCTGGTGCTGGGCGCCTGCGCCCTGGTCAGGAAGCTTCACCGTCCCCTCACCCTGCTGGGGGCGTTCATGAATAATCCCTGGACCATGGTGCCCATCGCGACCATCTCCGCCCTGTTCGGCAATGTCCTCCTTGGCAGGGGCCTGCACCTGGACCTGAGCGCAGTCCAGTGGCACAGCCTCGGGTGGCATAGCCTCACCACAGGTCAGGGCTGGGCCGCCGCCTCCAGCATGCTGAGACCCATCCTGCTGCCCTACCTCCTGGGTGGCTTCGTTTTGAGTGTCCTGGCGATTCCCGTAGGCTATTTCCTGATGCTGCGCCTCGCCCACCGCCTGCGCCGCCCTTCCACCCCATCAACCCCGGGAGACTGACCATGGACATGCGATTCCTCATGAAGCAGGCGCAACAGATGCAAGCCAAACTGGCCGAGGCCCAGGCAAACCTGCGCATGGAGGGCACCGCCGGGGGCGAACTGGTGAAGGTCACCCTGAACGGCGCCAAGGAACTCGTGGGCCTGTCCATCGCCAAAGAGGCCATGGATCCCGAGGACCCTTCCATGCTGGAAGACCTGGTGCAGGCCGCCTTCCGCGACGCCGCCACCAAGGTGGACGAGGCCATGAAGAAGCAGGTGGGCGGTTTCGGGGGCGGGCTGAATATTCCCGGCCTCGGGTTGTAGGGGCGCCCCGTGAAGCTGCCGCCGCCCCTCGAGGCCGTGGTGGACAGCCTCCAGAAGCTGCCTGGGGTGGGCGCCAAGTCTGCCCAGCGCATGGCCCTGCACCTGCTGAAAGAGGGGCCTGAGGCCATGACCCATCTGGCCCAGCAGTTGCAGCAGGCCGCCGAGAAAGTGGGCTTCTGCCAGGTCTGCGGTGCCTTCACGGACCAGCCCATCTGTCCCATCTGCCTCGACCCCCGCCGGGATCCCGCCAGCCTGGTCGTGGTGGCCGAGGCCTCCAATGTGCTCAGTTTCGAGCGCAGCGGCCATTTTCGGGGGCGGTTCCATGTGCTGGGTGGCCTCATTTCGCCCCTTCGCGGCGTGGGCCCTGACCAGTTGCGGATCCGCGAACTCCTCCGGCGGCTCGAGGACCACAGCATCCAGGAGATCATCCTGGCCACGAACCCCACGGTGGATGGCGAGGCCACCGCCAGCTGGCTGGCGCGTCTCTTGGAACCCATTGGCGTCCGCACCACCCGCATCGGCCTGGGCCTTCCCATCGGCAGCGATCTTGAATACGCCGACGAGCTCACCCTTGACCGCGCCATGGAAGGTCGTCGCCAGGTGTGACCTCAGAATTGCAACGCGTAGGATACCTTGGCGAAGAGTCCCTTCTCCAGGAGGCGCCCAGCCACGGGCACCAGGTCGAGGTCCGTACCCCGCTTCTGGGAGTAGCCCAGGTAGGCCTGGGTGAAGGCATTGGGCTGCCAGCCCGCGAGCACCTGCAGGAACCGGGAGCGGGTCATTTCGGTTCCGGTGGCCTCGTAACGGGTGGCCTGGGCCTGGAGGCGGAGGTACAACGACCACGGGAACGCATACTCTACCTTGGCGTAGAGCCGCCGGGCCCGGCGGAGCAGCTCGGCGGAGTTGGCATCCCGAAGCTGATTGAGGCCCCACTGCACCGAGTACGAAGTGGCGCCCACATTGCCATTGAGGCTCACATTGCGGTTCCCGCTCTGGGCCGGCAGTCCGGTGGTGTAATCCTGCGTGCGAGCGAAACGCTGGGACAGCGAAGGCCGCAACCAGGCCACCTTGGTGAAGCTGGTGCTGACATAGAGGAAGTTCGTATCCACCCACCGGCCCTGCGCCCACTCCCGCCCCTGGGGGCTGAAGGACAGGAACCCTCGCAGCTGGTTTTTCAAGGATAAATTAGCGAAGACAGAGATGTTCCGGGACATGGGGTCCCCGTTCCACCAGTCGGTGCGCTCGACATTCAGGCCACCCCCCACCGAGGACCACCATTTCTCAGCGCTGCGCAGGTTGGCCCCGACCCCACCCCACTGGGACTTATAGCCAGTCAGATCCACGAAGCCATTGGCCAGAAGCAGGTCGGGGCTTGTGGTGGTTCCACCCGCCGCTGCCCACCAGATCCGATC
>JBBIHT010000153.1:0-5569 GCA_037446845.1 Geothrix sp.
CCCCTCCCAACGCCTCTGGTCATTCCTCCGGAGGGGTTCGACCTCGAGGCCTGGCTGGCCGCCCTGAAGGGTTACTTCCTGAGGCGGGCCCTGGAGGAAGTGGGGGGCGTCAAGACCAAGGCCGGCAAGCGGCTGGGCATGAGCTTCCGGGCCTACCGCTACTGGCTGGGCGAACTGGGCGGGCCCGAGGCCCTGCCCGAGGCCTTCCCCTGGCCGGAAGCGTTTCCCCCGCCGCTGCTGGATGAGGGGGGCGGCCCGGACGCCACCAGGGAGCCCTGAGGCCCGCCAGTCCTTGACATTCGCCTTGATATTCAAGCCATTGCTGGCACACTGAACAGCTCGGATGCCCCGCAGACGAGCCCTTTCCCTGGACACCGACCATGACCCCCCGTTCCGGCCGCCGCACGACTCGAGGCTTCTCGCTGCTGGAATTGCTGGTGGCCATGATGATCATCGCGGTACTTGGCACCCTGGGCTTCTCCCAGTACAAGAAACACTCCGCCCAGGCCCGATACCTCAAGGCCCAGGATGATCTCAAGATCGTGGCCGAAGGGCTTGACCAGTACTACCTCAAGCACGGTTTCTTCCCTGACTTCGGCAGCTTCGACGCCATGGTGGACAACAACTCCAGCCTGGTGAAGGAGAGCCTCATCAAGGTGAACATGTCCCCCCTTGATCCTTTTGGCCAGCCCTACGAAGGCAAATCCACGCGGCTCAACTACGAGCTGAAGTGCGAGGGGGACCCTGGCAACCCAGAGGATGCGGGCCCCATCACCCGGTCACCGGGCCAGGTGACGGGTTCTTCGCCGGTGACCACGGCCCGCCCCGGCACGGCCCCGGGCGGGGAGACCAAGGGGGAACCCTCCTCCCCGGATGCTGGGCCCAAGAAATGATGGATCTGCACCACCTGCCCTTCGAGGGCCTTCGCCTGGACGGCACCACCCCCGTGGTGGAGCTTGAGGGAGGCGTGGCCCTGCGCGATCTGGTGTGGTCCGTGTTCGCCCTGGCCTCCGATGGCGATGTGTTCCTTGAGGTCAAGGGACAGGCTCTGTGGCAGGGCACCTGCAGCCGGTGCCTGTCCCCCATGGATCGGCCCCTTACCGTGGAGAGCCAGTTCCTGGGGAGCAAGGACCCGGATCTGGTGGCCCGGGGCGTCCACAACCTTGGTACCCAGGATCTGGATGTGGTTTTCCTCCCGGAAGATGTGCTGGAGGAGACCGAGTTGGTGCGGGAGCAGTTCGAATTGCAGGCTCCCATGCACCCCCTTTGTTCCGAAGCCTGCCGGGGGCTTTGCCCGGTCTGTGGCAAGAACTGGAACAAAGGCCCTTGCCACTGCCAGCCACAAACCGACCCGGTGCCCTCGGCCCTGAATCAGGCGCTCGCCCGGGCCCTGGCGGGAATCAAGCTGGACCCCAACTCCTGAACCCCTTAATCTGAAACTTTGCGTTCTTCTCCTAGGAGCTAGTCATGCCGAACCCCAAGCGCCGCCATTCCAAGGCCCGCCGCGACCGCCGGCGCACCCACGATGCGCTGGAAGTCATGAGCGCCAGCACCTGCCCCAATTGCCAGACCCCCAAGCTGCCGCATCGTGTCTGCCCCAGCTGTGGCTTCTACCGGGGCAAAATGGCCGTGCGCGTCGCCACGACTGCCTAAGGGCGGTCGGTGAACGGCCATCGCATTGCACTGGATGTCATGGGGGGGGATTTTGCCCCCCAGGCCACCCTGTTGGGGGCGAGGGAGGCGCTGGACGCCTGGCCCGAGCTGTTCCTCTGCCTGGTGGGGGATGCTGCCGTCATCCAGCCGGCCCTGAAAAAGTACGCGTTCGCCCCGGGCCTGCTGGCCCGGATCGAAGTGGTGCACGCCTCCCAGACGGTGGTCATGGAGGACAAGGCCACCTGCATCCTGAAGCTCAAGAAGGACAGTTCCATCCGCATTGCCGCGAAACTGGTGCGGGATGGCAGGGCCGAAGGCGTGGTGTCCATGGGCCACACGGGAGCAGCCATGGTGGCCTCCAGCCTGGTCATCGGCAAACTGGAGGGGGTGGATCGCCCGGCCCTGGCCAGTGTCATGCCCAACATGACGGGTGGCCCCACGGTCCTGCTGGATGTGGGCGCCAATGTGGATAGCCGGGCCGAGCACCTTGCCCAATTCGCGGTCATGGGTTCTGTCTATGCCGAGGAGGTGCTGGGCATCGAAAGTCCCCGCGTGGGCATCCTCAGCGTGGGCGAGGAGGATGGCAAGGGCACCGGGGTGACCAAGGAAGCCTCCGCCCTGTTGCGGGAGATGGGCGTCCGCTTCGAGGGCAACGCCGAGGGCCGCGATATCTGGAATGGGAATTTCGAAGTCATTGCCTGCGACGGTTTTGTGGGCAATGTTGTGCTGAAGTCCAGCGAGGCCCTGGCCGAGGGCATCATCGGTGGGCTGAGGGACAGTTTCATGGAGAGTACCCTCACCCAGTTCGCCGGCCTCTTGGCCAAGCCAGCCATGAAGCGCTTCAAGAAAAAGCTGGATTACGCAGAATACGGGGGGGCCCCCCTGCTGGGCGTCAAGGGCGTGAGCATCATTGGCCACGGCCGCAGTGACGCCCGGGCCGTGCGCAATGGCATTCGTGCCGCCCTGCGGGCCGCGGAACATCGCCTCAACGAGCGCATCCAGGAACGCCTGGCCCTGCTGTTGCCGCAGGCCTGAGGGGGGCGAAAAGCCCGAAAGGGAGCTCCCACGATGCTAAATGGCCGCGAGTTCGAATCGGGCACCTGGATGGTCTTCCCCCGTTCCTGGTGACTGCCTGCAATTCATCCCCCAAGGAGGTCCTCATGGGCAAAGTGGCATGGCTGTTCCCGGGGCAGGGCTCCCAGGCCGTGGGCATGGGGGCCGCCCTGGTGGCCTCGGAACCCGCGGCGCGGGCCGTGCTCGAGGATGCGGACGCGGCCCTGGGCTTCCCGCTTTCCCGGCTGATGGCTGAGGGGCCCGAGGATGCCCTTAGGCTCACGGAGCACACCCAGCCCGCCATTCTCACCCACAGCATCATGGTGGTCAGGGCCTTCGCCCAGCGCCTGCCGCCACCCGATTTCGCCGCGGGTCACTCCCTGGGGGAGTACAGCGCCCTGGTGGCGCTGGGGGCCATGGGATTCCAGGATGCGGTTCGGACGGTGCGCGAGCGAGGGCGGGCCATGCAGGCGGCGGTGCCGGTGGGCGTGGGGGCGATGGCCGCCATCCTGGGCATGAGCCTGGCCGAAGTGGAGGCCAGTTGCGCGGAAGGCGCTGCCGCCACGGGCAGGATCGTGGTGCCGGCCAACTTCAATGGCCCCGGCCAGATCGTCATTGCCGGGCACACGGAGGCGGTGGACGCCGCGCTGGAAGCCGCCAAGGCCCGGGGGGGCCGGAAGGCCATGAAACTGCCCGTGAGCGCCCCCTTCCACTCTCCCCTCATGGCACCCGCACGGCGCCACATGGAGCCGGTTCTGCGTGACCTGCCTCTGAAAACCCCCATCTGTCCCCTGGTCAACAATGTGGATGCCACCGCCGTGTCTGCTCCCGAGGCAATCCGGGATGGCCTCCTGCGACAGATTCCAGGCGCTGTGCGGTGGCAGCAGACCCTGGACCTGCTGCTCGATCTGGGCGTCACCTCCTTCCTGGAACTGGGGCCCGGCAAGGTGCTGGCCGGCCTCGTCAAGCGCCAGGCCAAGGAGCGGGGCCTGGAAATCCTGGCCCTGAGCCTGGGTGCGCCCGAAGACCTGGCTCTCCTGGGATGACAGTGCGCTGCTACGCCAGCGGCAAGGTGTGATGTAAAGCAAGGGGATTCGGGTCTAGGGTGGAAGAACCGCCACGACCTGCATCATTCGTGCGCGAAGGGCCGGGTCCGCAGCGTCTTCCCCGGCCTTCCCCTTCCCACCGACCGGAGGTGTCCATGCGCAACGATCTCGTCTTCGGAATGGCTGGTTCCGGGGGAGACGGCATCCTGTCGGCCGGTGAATCCCTGTTGCAGGCCGCCTCGGCCGAGGGCTACCACGCCATCATGACCAAGAGCTTCGGCTCGCAGATCCGCGGGGGCGAATCCTCCTGCCGCGTGCGCATTTCCCTGGACCCGCTCCTCAACCAGGGCGGCAACCTGGATGTGGCGGTGGCCCTGAACTGGGACGACTTCCTGAAATTCGGCGCGGAACTCCCGGTGAGCGGCAGCACCGTGGTCATCTACGAGGCTGCCACGGGCATTGCCGAGGCGGATATCCCGCTGGTGGGCGTGACGCCGCGCCAGGTGATCGCCGTGCCCATCGCGGAGATGGCCAAGACGGCCGCAGGCACCGAACGGGCCAAGAACACCGTGGTGCTGGGGCTCATCGCCGGCTGGTTCGCCATCGGCGCCGTGGCAGTCATGAAGGGCATCCGGAAAAAGCTGGCCAAGAAGGGCGAGGAGCTTGTGGAGGCCAACCAGAGGGCATTCGACGCCGGCATGGCCTTCGCCAAGGAGCATCCGCTGAAAGTGGACATGAGCATCAAGGTGTCCCAGCACAAGGGTGCCGTGAAACTGCTCACGGACGGCAACGAAATGTGCGCCGCTGCGGCCATCTTCTCCGGCTGCCAGTTCTTCGCGGGCTATCCCATCACCCCCTCCACCGAAATCATGCAGTTCTTCACACACCATGTCTGGAAGTACGGTGGCGCCGTATTGCAGGCGGAGGATGAGATCGCGGGCATCGGCGCGGCCGTGGGCGCTTCCTTCGGCGGCAAGAAGGCCATGACCGCCACCAGCGGCCCGGGCCTGTCGCTCAAGTGCGAGATGATGGGCCTCGCCAGCATCGCGGAACTGCCCCTGGTGATCGTGGATGTCCAGCGCGGCGGCCCCTCCACGGGCCTGCCCACCAAGAGCGAGCAGTCGGATCTGTTTGCCGCGGCCTTCTCGGCCCATGGCGATGTGATCCGCCCGGTGCTCGCGCCCACTTCGGTGGCGGATACCTTCCGCATCACCGTCGAGGCCTTCAACCTGGCCGAGTACTACCAGACGCCCGTGATCATTCTGTCTGACCAGGAGATCGCCCAGCGCAAGGAGACGGTGGAGCCCATTGATGTGAGCCGGTTCAAGATCGTGAACCGCCTGAGTCCCAGCGCCGCCGACCTGCAGGACTACAAGCGCTTCAAGCAGACAGAGAACCACATCAGCCCCATCAGCCATCCCGGCATGCTCGGTGGCACCTACCTGGCCTCGGGCATCGAGCATGTGGAATCCGGTGCGCCCACGGCCAGCGGTTCCGTCCATCAGCGCATGAATGATAAACGCACCCGGAAATTCGATTCCCTGAAGGAGCGAAGGGACCTGTTCGAGGTGACCGGGAATCCCAACGCGCCGCTGGCCCTGGTGGCCTGGGGCAGTGTGGCGGGCATCTGCCGCGAGGCCATGGAACTGGCCCAGGCCGAAGGGCTGGATGTGAAGCTTCTGGTGCCCTTCCTGCTCTATCCCGTGGCCGAGCAGGTGTACCAGGACTTTTTCGCTTCGGTCCAGAAGGGGCTCGTCATCGAGCAGACCCACCTGGGCCAGTTCCACAAGGTCCTGCGGATGCACCTGGATCTGCCC
>JBBIHT010000154.1:0-5550 GCA_037446845.1 Geothrix sp.
TGGATAGGTTGTTGCCGATGACATTCAGCGCGTTGGCGTTGGTGGCCAACCCGGAAAGGCCGGAATAGAAGGCGGAGTAGAGGCTCATGGAGTGCTCCTGGGGCTAGGGTTGATGGGATCAGGCGGTGATTTCGAGGACATCGGACAGGGCGAAGATGCTGTCCCCGGAGGCCAGGTAGATGCCGCCATCCTTGAAGGAGACGGCATCCACGGTCAGGGTCAGGCTGGTTCGGAAGGGCACCGGCTTGCCGTCATCGCCCGAGGCCGTGACCTCCACCTTGTAGGCGCCATCGGGCAGAAGCGTACCCGCGCCATCCCGGCCATTCCAGACCAGGGGGTTGGTGCCGCGGTTCAGGTGGCCCTGGGGGAGGGTGGCCACGACATTCCCTTTGGCGTCCCGCACGGTGACGGTGACATTGGCCGCTGACGCAAGGTCTAGGTTCATGCTGGCCTGGCCGCCCTTCAGGTTGAAGCCAGAGCCATCCACCTTCACCTTCTTTCCCACCAGCGAGGCCGTCTGTGCCTGGAACAGGCCTGAGGTCTGAGCCTGCAACCCCTGCAGCAGGGCGTTGGTCTGCTGGCTCTGCTCTAGGCTGGAGAAACTGGTGAGCTGCTGAACCATCTGGTTGGGATCCTGGCCGGCCCCCGTGGGGTCCTGGTTCTTCAACTGGGCCACCAGGAGCTTGAGGAACCCGTCCTTGTCCAGGGCGTTCCTGGCCGCCGTGGCCGTACTCGCCTGGGTGGTGGTCGGGGCGGCAGTGATCATGCCGGTTTCCATGGGTACCTCCTGAAAAGGAAAAGAACAGGAAACATGCCGATCAGGCGTAAAGCTCGATGCGGTGCGGTTCTGCGCTGGTCAGAGCGGCGGCCACGGGTGCTTCTTGCCGAGTGGTGGCCAGGGGGCCCGGCCAGGCTGGGGCCAGGGGTATGGGCGAACCGGGTTCCTGGAAAGGGCGGTGGCCCTGGTGCAGATCGAAGCTGCCCAACTGCAGGCCCTGGTCATTCAAGGCCTGCTCCAGGTGGGCCCTGCCATCCTGGACCGCCTGCACGGTGGCTGGCTCCATCACCCAGAGCTGGGCATGGACTTCGCCGCCCTCCACCCGGAGATGAATGGACACCTGCCCCAGCGACTCGGGATGTAGTTGGAGGTTGGCTTCCTGGGCACCGGTCTTGAGCATCCAGCGCAGGCCACCCGCCACCTGGATCGCGGGGAGTGTCGCCGGTCCTGGGCGGAGGGCGCTGGAGGGCGTCGGGGCGGGTGCCGGCGCGGTGACCTGTACTGAGGTGGCTGGAGCAGCCAGGGGCGCCCTGGGCAGGAGCCCTGGTGCCTCGTGGACCAGGGGGAGTTTGGGCCCGCCCTGGGCCAGGGCCTCGGCGGGGTCCGGGCGCGGCGCAACCGGGGGCGGATGAGCTGCCCCTAGGGGTTTCTCTTCGGGTTCTTCGGACAGATGGGCCGAAGGGCCTTTGGTCTCGGCCTTGGCACCCTGGGAACCCGCAAGCTCGGGAGCGGGCCTGTGAGCGGCAGGGAACACGAGGCTCAAGGAGGACCCGGTTGGCAGCAGGGTGGACAGGTCCCGGGTGGCGCTGCCCGACCTGACGGTGGGCGCCGTAGCAGGGTGGCTTTCGGCAAGGACTGCCGCTTGGGATGGCTGTTCCTCGGAATCGGCCATGGGCTCCCGCCCCTTGGGGAAGGATGCGGCAGGGCGGGTAGGGGCCGATGCCCCGTCCACGGGGCGCTCAGGCTGCGGGGGCGAAGGGAAGGATGGGGCCGGGCTCAGGGATTCGGGGCTTATCTCCCTCAGACCTGGATTCGGTGGCAGGGGGGAGTCGGTGGGGATCCTGGGCCCAGGGGCTGCCGTTGGGGTGGCAGAACCCGAGGCTTCGGCTGATCCAGTGGCCGGAGTCGGGGCTGCCGAAAGCGCCTGGGGCTGGCCTTCCGTGAGCAGACTGGGGGCTGACGGAGCATCGAGGCCAGCAGCCGTGGCCTTCAGGCCAGGCTCCCCCTGGAAATCGGGACCCGGTTTCGCTGCCCCCATGGGGGGAGCCGAACCCGCGGCCGGGGTCGCATCGGGGCCCAGGTTGCCCGGTGTCGCCTCCTCTGGGAGGCTGGGCCTGCCGTCCTGGCTGGCGGCTGCAGGCACAGGTGGAGCCTTCTGGGTTTCGGGCCCGGCGGGGTCCCGGGGGGCGTCCACCGGGGCGGGCTTGGCCCCGGGCTCGTGCCCGGATTGGGCGGCCTGGGGCTGGGCGTACAACGCCATCATGCCGGCGAAACGCCCATCGGAAGCCTCGGCCTCCCGGGGTTCCTGCGGTTCCGGGGCCGGAGGGAGGGGTAGCGCCAGAATGGCCGAGGCATTGGCTGGAAGCATGGACCCCCCCTCGCCGGCTACTCCGGCGAGGGACCAGCGCGAGGACCGTGCCGACTTGGTTAGGCAGAACTAACCGTTCAGGCGCCCGGCTCCCTGGGCTTGGAGAGGCCCACCCGCTCCGAAAGCCGCCCGGCGAGCCGGGGGTCCAGGGGGGCCAGCTGGTCCATGAGCTTGGCGGCCTTCTTGGGCGCCATGCCGCCCAGCAGGGACACGGCCACCTCCAGGTTCTGGGCGGCCAGTTCCTTCATGGCCTGGGCCCCGGCGGCGGGATCCATGGCCTCGTAGGTACGGATGATCTGGGGATCAATGGGGGGGCGCACCTTGAGGCTCTCCAGCCTGGCCAGGGCCTCCTGGACGGACTTCTCCCGGCCCGCCAGGTCGCCCCGATCCTTGTCCAGAGTGGATTGGAGCGTCGCGAGGCGTTGTTCCAGCTGGTGCAGGTCCGCCTCTTTCTGGGCTAGATTTTTTTCACGCACCTGGAGCTGGGAGGCCAGCTCGGCCACTTTCACCCCCTCTGCGGGCAGGTTTTTCGGATCGAGCTTGGGCTCCTGGGCCGAGAGCCAGAGAACGCCCGCCGACAGGGCCACCGGGGCGGAGATCCAGAGCAGGTATCGGGGATTCATGGCAACCTCCTAGGCCGAGCGCCGGTGGTAGCGAAGGATGGCCAGGTCGTCCATCTCCACGATCTGGCGTCGGTCCTGTTCCAGCTGATGCTGAAGGGCGCGCCGCTCCCTCAGGCGAACCAGCATGAGGTGGTTCCGGTGAGCCAGGGTCAGGGCGTCCCGCCTTTCCCGCACAGTCGCCGAGGCTTCGCGCAGGCGCTCGTAGCCCGCCAACTGGCGGCGTTCGAGCACCACCAGGAAGCGCTCACCCGCGCGCCAAAGGGCTAGATCCAGCACCTGCCCTGAGGCCACCCGACGGGACTCGAAGAGGGCCAACCGCTGCTCGGCCAGCTGGTCGAGGTGGTCGCGGGCCTCCTGTTCGGCCCGAAGGGCCTTGGCCAGATCCCGCTGGGCAGACTGTTCCAGGGACTCCCGCAATTTGCGCAGGGGTTCCAGACGGAAGCGGAACCGGGCAGCCATCAGGCCGGTGCTTTCAGGAAGGGCGTCAGGTCAATGCCGAAGATCTGGCCCATGGCCAGCATGGCCTGGCGATGATCACAGGGCTCAGCGGTGGCCTGGCGCAGGAAGGACTGGATGGCGGGCTGGAACTGGATGGCCTGGTCAATGGCGGTGCTCGAGCCCTTGGTATAGGCTCCGATCTGGATGAGATCCTCAGCGTCCTGGTAGGCGGCCATGAGGTCGCGGAGCTTGCTGGCCAGCTGTTTCTGTTCGTGAGGCGCCAGGGTGGTGAACAGCCGGGAGAGGCTCGCCAGCACATCAATGGCCGGGAAATGGTTCTTGGAAGCCAACTTCCGGGACAGCACCACATGGCCATCCAGGATGCCCCGCACGGAATCGCTGATCGGCTCGTTCATGTCATCCCCTTCCACCAGCACCGTGTAGATGCCTGTGATCGAGCCCATTCCCTCGAAGGTGCCCGCCCGTTCCATGAGCCGCGGCAACAGGGCGAACACCGAAGGGGTGTAGCCCCGGGAGCTGGGGGGTTCGCCGGCGCTCAGCCCCACCTCCCGCTGGGCCATGGCGAAGCGCGTGACGCTGTCCATCATCAACAGCACATCCTTGCCCTCGCGCATGAAATACTCGGCGACTGTGGTGCCCGCCATGGCGCAGCGCAAGCGGAGGAGGGGACTCTGGTCGCTGGTGGAAACCACCACCACGCTTCGCTTGAGGCCCTCCTCGCCCAGATCGTTCTCGATGAATTCCCGCAGCTCACGGCCCCGCTCCCCCACCAGCGAGATCACATTCACCTGGGCGGAAGTGTTCCGGGCAACCATGCCCAGCAGGGTGGACTTGCCGACGCCGGAACCCGAGAAAATGCCGATGCGCTGGCCCTTGCCCAGGGTCAGGAGGCCATCCACTGCCCTGATGCCCGTGGAGAGCACCTCGCTGATGCGCTTGCGGCGCATGGGATTGGGCGGCGCCCCCTGTAGGGGCAGGTGGCAGGTGGCCTCCAGCGGGGGGCCTCCGTCCAGGGGCCGTCCCAGGGGATCAATGACCCGGCCCAGCAAGGCCTCCGTGAGGGGCAATTCGGACTGGTGACCGGTGGCTTCCACCCAGAGGCCCGGGCGGATGCCCTCGGTTTCCTCAATGGGCATGAGCAGCACATTCTGGCCCGAGAACCCCACCACCTCCGCATGCACCAGGCGGGGGCGGCCGGTGCCATCCTGGGCATGGATGAGCATCTGCTCACCCACGGAACAGTCGGGTCCGATGGATTCCACCACCAGGCCCACCACCTTGGTGACGCGGCCCATCCAATCCCCTTTCGGCAGGGCCTTGATCCGGGTTGCCAGGGCGACGGGGTCCAGCAGGGCGGTCATGGCAGCTCGCCTTCCTGCATCCTGGCGATGAGCTGCATGAGCTGCTCCCGGCGCCGCTCCAGGGTGCCGTTGAGGATGCCGTGGGGGGCCTCGAATCGCAGGCTGCCCCGGGTCAGGGCCGGGTCGCTGGAAAGGGAAAGCCCCGCGTGGCCCAGGAAATGATCTCCCAGTTGATCGAGATCCATGGGGTTCAGGAACACCTGCATGGGCATCTCGCCCTCCCTGCGGCCCCGGGGCAGGGGGAAGGGCAACTCCTCCAGCACCCCTTCCAGCATGGCCTGGACCGCACCGGGTTGCTGCTGGATCTGCTGGACTGCCAGGTGCTCGCCCACCGCGAGGGTGAGGGCTACCACCTGCTCGTTCAGGGCCTCACGCAGGGTGAGGGTGGCCTGGGCCAGTTCCGCCAGGTGTTGTTCCAGCCGCTGGATGTAGCCCTTGTACTGGCTTTCGCCGAAGGCACGGCCCTCGGTCTCGCCGGCGGCGAAGCCAGCTTCGTAGGCGCGGCGGGCGATGTCCTGGGCCTGCCGCTCCGCATCCTGGAGGCGATCAATGATGCGCTGCTCAACGGGAACCTGGGCGGCTTCAGGATCCTCCAGATCCGAGGCGACCGAAGCGGTGCCTTCATCCAGGCCGCTGATGGAGAGTCGTGTATCCACCGGGAAATAGGGGAAGGCCTCCAGGCGCGTGTTCCGGAGTTCCTCAGCGGAGATATACCCCTTACGAGACATAGTCCTCGCCCCC
>JBBIHT010000155.1:0-5545 GCA_037446845.1 Geothrix sp.
CCACCACGGACAAGCTGACCACGACGACCTTCGCGGCAACAGCGGCATCCGATATCGCCACGGCCATCACCAATGTTTCCACCCTGCGCGGCACCATCGGTGCCGGCCAGCAGCAGCTGCAGAGCGTGTCCAACTCGCTGGGCATCCAGGTGGAGAACTTCACGGCGGCCTTCAGCCAGATCCGCGATGCCAATGTGGCGGACGAGGTGGTGAACCTTTCCAAGTTCCAGATCCTGAACCAGTCCGGGATCAGCGCCTTGGGCCAGGCCAACCAGTCGAGCCAGTCCATTCTCGCCCTCCTTCGGTAAACGGAGCAGCTAGGTAGCCGGGAGGGCGGGGCCAGCCTGCCCTCCCGGCTATTTGGCGAGGAGCCCAATCATGGCTGATCAAGTGATCCCCACGGGTAGCTTGGCACCGCCCCTTCCGGTCACGGCCTTGGCTGTTCCCAGACCGTTGCCGCAGGAGCGGGATCGGGCCCCCAAGACGGCCGAGATTCGGGTGCCGAAGGGCACCGAGGATCGGTCTGTGGACCCATCCGCCAAGACCACGGCCACGGCCCTGGAGGAACTCCAGGCCTTCCTCAAGCAGACAAGGTCGGAGTTGTCCTTCCAGGTGGATGAAAGCAGTGGTCGAACGATCTTCAAACTCATCAATCCGGACACCAGGGAAGTGATTCGCCAGGTCCCCTCGGAGGAAATCCTGGCGATGGCGCGGAAGTTGCGAGCGTTGGCAACCCCCAAGGGCGCCCCTGGCGTCCTGGTGGACAAGGAGGGCTGAGGCTTTCCGGTCAGGTGGAGGAACCCATGGCATCACCCATCAGCTTCCAGGGCCTCTCCACGGGCTTGCCCACCGATCAGATCGTCAATGCCATTCTTCAGCAGGAAGGCTTGCCTCTGGAGCGCTTGCAGGCGAAGCAGACCCGCAACAACCAGCGCGTGGCGGCGCTGCAGTCCTTCAAGTCCGGCCTGACCTCCTTCGCCACCAGCCTGGCCACCCTGGGCAGCACTAGCTTCAATGCCCGCACGGTGACCAGTACTGACAGCACGAACGCCTTCGTGACGGCCACGGCCAGTGCGGCGGTAGCCGGCACATATGACCTAAAGGTGAGTCAGATTGCCACCAAGGGGCGAATTTCGCCGACCCTGGTGGGTGGGGCGCCCTCCAACCTGGCAGTCGCCGATCCCCTGGCCACTTCGGTTTTCACGGGACCCTCGGCGGATTTCGCCATCCGGGGCACCGATGGCGTCATCAAGACCCTCACCCTGGGCAGCGCCAGCAACAGCCTGTATGGCCTGCGGGACGCCATCAATGCCCTGGGCACGGCCGATCCTGCGGTGCCGGGTTCCAAGGGGCTGGGCGTGGTGGCCACCGTGGTGAACACCGGAACGGGCGTCAACCCCTACCAGTTGGTGCTCACGGCCAAGGACACCGGCACGGGGACCACGGGCGGTGTGGTGACCCTGGCGGATGTGACTGCCGGCGGCGCCGTGAACACCCTGGGCATCACCGCCGGAGCGGTGGACAGCATGACCACCCCCACCACGCTGAGCGGTGGCCTCAGCTCGGGGACCGGGGATGTGGCCGTGGACGCCAACTTCACCGTGAACGGCATCGCCCTGACGCGAAAAACCAATCTGGTATCCGATGCGGTGGACGGCATCACCTTCACCCTCAAGCAGGGGGGGCAGACCACCGCCACCGGGTTCACCGTCGCCCTGGACAAGGGCTCGATCACCAGCGCCATGCAAGATGCCATCGGCAAGTTCAACGACCTGGTGAAAACCTACAAGAGTGCTTCGGGGGTGGGCGGTCCCCTGGCCAATGATCCTTCGGTGCGGTCCTTCCTGGCCCAGCTGCGCGCCTCCTTGTCAGGCTTACCGGCGGGCCTCCCAGCCACGGCTGCTTTCACCTCCACCGCCGACCTGGGCCTCAAGACCAACCGCGATGGCACACTGACCCTGGATGTGACCGCCTTCCAGGCTGCCTTGGACAAGGACGCCGATGCGGCCAAGCGGATCTTCGCTTTCTCGGGGCAGTCCACCAACGGCGCGGTGTCGTTCTTCGGTGGGAACGCCGCCACCACGACGGGGCCGGTCGCCTTCAACATCTCGTCCTTCGTCAGCGGCGGCGCGGTCTCCGGCACCTTCACGGTGGATGGAACCGACTACGCGCTGAGTGGCAGCAACGGCACGCTCACCGGCGCCGTGGGCACACCGCTGGAGGGACTGATCCTGTCCGTGACCGGGACGGGCACTGGCACCTTGACGCTCAGCCGGGGGGTCGGGCAGGCGGCTCAGGACCTGGTCTCCAGCCTCACGGCGGCCGGGACGGGCAACCTGTCCGTGATCCTTTCCAGCATTGATGAACAGAACCGGACCCTGTCCAGCCAGATCGCCGTGGGCCAGGCGCGCCTGGACCGGCGCCGGGAAGTCCTGCAGGCTCAGTTCGCCCAGCTCGAAGCCACCATCGGGCAATTGCAGGCGGCAGGTCAGAGCCTGAGCGGCATTCGTTGAATTTCAGAATTTCTGTGATCGGTCGAAACCATTCGTGGATGTGCCCATGAACGCCTACGCCAGAGCCAACGATCAGTACCTTTCCCAGCGCGTCATGGGGGCGAGCCCAGAGCAGCTGATGGCCATTCTTCTCGAGGGCGCCCAGAAGTTCCTGGCGCAGGCGGTGCAGGCCCTGGTGAGGCGTGATTTCGCGGCCAAGGGCAAGGCCATCAATCGCGTGACGGCCATCATCGAGGAACTTACCCTTCGACTCAACCACGAGGAAGGGGGAGAGCTGGTCAGCAATCTGGTACGGGTCTACGACTGGTGGGGTCGCGAGATCATCGCCGCCGGCGCCGATCTTGACTCGGGGCGCCTGGAGCGGGTATCCAGACAGATGGCCGACCTGCGCCTCGCCTGGGAGCAGTCCTTCCAGAAGCGCTCCATGACGGGTGTCATCGCCACCAACAGCATCGGCGCCGGGGACATGGTCGGATGAACGATGCGGCCTTGGCCCAGGCCCTGGAGCGCTTGCAGACGCTCCTGATGGATCCCGACCGGGTGCTGGATCCCGGGAGCCTGGCCGAGTGGAATCGCGCCTTTGCCATGGCACAGCAGGAAGGAGCATCGGGGCCCGCCAAGGCCGAGCTTGTGGTTCAGGCCAGGGCCCTCGGTGCAATCATCCAGCAGCGGGTGGCGAGGCTGACTACCGAGCGGGATCGCGTTCGCGGCGAGCTGAAAATCCAGGAGCAGGGAGGCCGAGCCCTCAAGGGTTATGGCGCGGGCCTGAGGTGACCCCCCCTCGGTCCCAGCCACACGGCGCCTGAACGAACCGGAGCCTCCGCCAAGTGCCGCGAGGGGTGCCTCTATCAGAGGCGGCCACCCTGACAGCGACGGTGTGCGGGTGCGCGGTCGATGTCATCGCACAGGGCGCGCTGGCGGATCAATGGGCTGCACCCGGTCCATCGGGGGGTCATCACGAGGCGCTCAGGCCGTGCCGAACAGGCGATCTCCCGCATCCCCCAGGCCGGGGAGGATGTAGCCCTTCTCGTTGAGCTGGCGATCCTTCGCGCCCAGTACGATCTCGAGATCGGGATGATCGTCCTGGAGGCGCTTCAGGCCTTCGGGCGCGGCAAGCAGCGAGACCAGGGTCAGGTTGATGGCGCCCGCGGTCTTGAGCTGGCGTACGGCCTCAGAGGCGCTTCCTCCGGTGGCGAGCATGGGGTCCAGGACGAAGACAGGGCGGGCCTCCAGGAGGGGTGGGAAATTGCGGTAGTAGGGCACGGGCACCAGGGAATCGTGGTCCCGATAGAGCCCCAGATGCCCGACCTTGGCCGTGGGCATCAACTTCAGGAAGGACGGCAGGAGCCCAAGTCCGGCACGGAGCACCGGAACCAGGACGGGGTCGAGGGTGCGCAGGCGGATCGTCGTGGTGCGCTCCAGCGGGGTCTCCACCACGACGGATTCGGTGGGCAGCTGGCGCGTTGCTTCCGCGGCGAGCAGCAGGCCCACTTCCTCGAGGAGACTGCGGAAGAGACTGCCCGGCGTCTTGCGATCACGGATGAGTGAAAGCTTGTGGTGCAGCAGGGGATGGTCAAGGACACGGACGGTCATGGGGCGCCTCCGCACCAAGTGTCGCGCACTGAGGGCTCCGAATTGAGGGAAATGAAAGGGGACAAGTCGGAGCGGTAGCGTCAAAAAAAATGAAGATTTTTGAAAATTCTCTGTTGACCCTACCTGGATCGCTGGTTTCATGTTGAATCAGAGGAAAAAAGGCCGATCATCTTCCCCATAGAGCCAGCAGCGAGGTATCTGAGATTTGGAGAGTCAGAAATGCTAAAGAAAGTCGCCATCTTCAAGGCCCTCGATGTAGAAATCAAGAAACAAAGGGGACCCGTGGCGGTTAAGGATGCCTACAAGGGACACCACTCTTTGAAGGAGGAGCTCAGCCAGCCTGGAATCACCATTTTGGGTGAGGTTGCCGGGGGGGATCCCGGCCGCGGCCAGGTTCGGGAGAGCTACAAGGGCTCAACCCATGCCAAGAGTCTGGTGGAAAACGGGGCCCGGGTGCTCTCTGTGGCCACGGACAAGTTCCTCTACTACGGGGACGACAAGCAACTGACGGAGGTGCGGGGCCAGGTCAAGGTGCCCTTGATCCGCCGGGAGTTCATCTTCGAGGAGTACCAGGTCGAGGAGAGCAAGATCCTCGGCGCCGATGCCATCTTCCTCATGCCGGCGCTCCTTCCCCAGGATCGCCTGGAGATTCTGCTGAAGTTCGCCACCAGCAAGGGTCTCGATGTGGTGGTGGATGTGACCTCTGAGGGTGAGCTCCAGCGCGCCCTGGATGCCGGCGCCGATGTCATCTGCGTGGTGGGACGCGACCTGGACACCTGGGCGACCCGCTGGGAGCAGGCCCTGGCCCTCCTCAAGCGGGTTCCCAAGTCCTGCCTCAAGCTGGTGGAGGCGGGTGTTCATAAGCTTGAACAAATCAGGGAGATAGAAGCAATGGGCGCCCATGGGGTGCTCATCGGCGATGCCCTGCTTGATGAATACTATCCGGGAAAGCGCCTGGCCCAGATCCTGGCAGGCGTGGAACCCCCCAAGAAAGCCGCGAAGCCCAAGGGCAAGACCGGCTCTGCCGCTGACGCGGTGCAAGCCTCCAAGGCTGTCCCCTCAGCCCCGGAAAGCGTATCCACCCGGCGGGAAGACAAAGCCTCGTCTGGCATGAAAAATGCTAAAGCGTTGCCCACTTCCCGCACGACCCCTTCCAACCCCGCCCAAAAGGGCGTAAAGGAGCCACCCATGGCCGAAATGACCAACCCGGTCGTCACCACCACCGCCGCAACCGCGGCCCCCAAACCCGCCGCCAAGAAGCCCGGCAGCAAGAGCTCGGGCAGCAAGAAGTCCAACGAGGGCGGCAACAGCACGGCGAAGGCCCGGTCCAAGGCGAGCCGCCAGCGCAGCGAACCCGATCCCGATGCGGACGTGGTAGCGGCCATCATGGCCAGCATGGACAAGCAGGCTGCGGCAGCGGCCAAATCCGGTCAGGGCGT
>JBBIHT010000156.1:0-5542 GCA_037446845.1 Geothrix sp.
GCATGTCCATGGCGTGGGCCACTTCCTCGCTGGTCGGTTCGCGTCCGAGCTTCTGGACCAGCTCCCGCTGGGTGCGAATGAGCTTGTTGATGGTCTCGATCATGTGCACCGGGATGCGGATGGTGCGGGCCTGGTCGGCGATGGCGCGGGTGATGGCCTGCCGGATCCACCAGGTGGCGTAGGTGGAGAACTTGAAGCCGCGGCTGTATTCGAACTTGTCCACGGCCTTCATCAGCCCGATGTTGCCTTCCTGGATGAGGTCGAGGAACTGCAGGCCGCGGTTGGTGTAGCGCTTGGCGATGCTGACCACGAGGCGGAGGTTCGCCTCTATCAGCTCGGCCTTGGCGGCCCGGCTGATGCCCTCGGCTGCTTTGAGGGTGTTGAAGTCCTTGTGGAACTCCTCACTGGTGGATTCGTATTTCAGAAAGAATTCGGCCAGGGTGGTCTCGATGTGGGCGAGCTCGTCCTTGTACTTGTCCTTCAGTTTGGCAAAGGCTGGGTTCTTCAGGCGGTCCCGGAGTTCCCGGCATTTCCGTTCCCCGGCCATGACCTGGCTGTGCTGGTGCGTGATCTTGTCAATGAGCCGGGTAACCGCCAGGCTGTTCAGCCCCAGTTTCCGGATCTGCCGGGAGAGCACGGCCCGGGCCTGAAGCACCTCGCGGTCAATCTTGCGGCGTTTGGGCAGGGTCTTGGTGCCCGCATCCACCTGGGTCTTGAGGTTGAGAAGATCCTGCAGGGCCTGGTCGAAGACCAGCAGCTTGCCGAACTGATGGTGCACATGCTGGGTGGCCGAGGTGCTGTCGGCATCCTCATCCTCGTCCACCTCGTCTGAAAGACCGACCACTTCCCTGATCTTGCCGGGGTTTTCCCTCAGCATCTTGCCGATATCAATCAGGAGGCTGGCGGCCAGGCGAGACCGGGACAGGGCGCGCATGACGCTTCGCACGCCCACCTCGATGCGCTTGGCAATTTCCACCTCATCCTCCCGCTTGAGCAGGGGGACGGTGCCCATCTCTTTGAGGTACATGCGAACGGGGTCGTTGAATTTGTCGCTGTCCGGGCTGTCAATCTCGACATCCTGCTCCTTGTCGCCCCGGGGGGATGTCTCGACGACCACGAACTCGGGCTCGATGGCTTCCCGGGCGGCCTGGGCATCCTCTTCGGTGGCGCCGATACCCACAGCCAGCCTGGCGAAGAGGGATACCAGAAGCTCCAGATCCTGGGGACTGGAGGCAGAGGGAGGAAGGAAGTCGTTGAGCTGGTCAACCAGCAGGAATCCGTTTTTCCTTCCGATAGAGATGAGGGCCTTGCTGAGCGGGTAGTAGGCTTCACGGGGCGGCGTCGGAACCATTCGGACCTCAAAGAGCGCTGCGAACATCAAACCGTTGGGGGTCAGAGGACCCGGCGGCCGAGCGAAGAGCAGAACCCGTCCAATGTACCGGCCGAGTCCGGAACTTTTCAGTATAGGGGATTCGCTGGATCAAGCAAGGGCTGGCGGCCTTGAACGGGGTTCAGCGCGCTGCCCGGCGGCGCCGAGACAGCCCCTTCATGCGCGCAAGCAACTCGTTCTGGCGCCCTTCAACCTGCCGAGTCAGGACGGGGTCAACGAGGGTTCTCGGGTCCTGGAGCAGGCGGTTGTTGGCCTGGATTTCCCGGTCCAGGTAGCGGGTCTCCAGCCGGGCGAAGATGGCCTCGGCGTCCCGGCCCGCCTCATCCTGGCGGCTGGCCTGGGCCTCCAGGTGCCGGATGGCCCTCAGGGCGCGCTCGGGCAGTCCGGTGGGGTCGCCGTCCGAATCGAGAATGGCCTGCAACAGGGGTGCTCCCGCGAGCTGTTCCCACCAGGCCGGAGGAACGGCCTGGATGCGTTGGGTGTGACCAGCGGTGCACAGCAGGATCAGGCTGCGAATCAACTCATCCAGCTCGGGGAGGCCGGATGACCGAGGGTCCACGGCTTCCGGGACCGGGGACTCGGACCGGCGCCCCTTGATGGCACGGTCCAGTTCCTGCAGGGGCACCTGCAGTTGGTGAGCCAGGCTGGCGAACAGATCGCGGCTTTCGGTGGTACGGGGCAGGTAGGGTAGAAAGTCCAGGAGGTCCTTGAAGGCTCCCATGCGATCGCTGATCCGCCGCAGGTCCTTGCCTTCCATGGCCCGGTCCACCATGAAGGCCGTCCAGTCGGGGGCCGTCCGCAGAAGTTCCCCGAAGGCTTCGCCGCCGACTCTGAGACACCAAGTGTCGGGATCTTCTCCCGAGGGCAGCTCCAGGAGGCGCACCTCGAAACCCAACGGCAGAGCCAGGCGTAGGCCCTTCTCCATGGCTCGGCGCCCGGCGGCGTCGCCATCGAAGCACAGGGTCACCATGCGCGTGAAGCGCCCCATGAGGCGGAGGTGGTCCTCGGTCAGCGCGGTGCCAAGAGGCGCCACCGCCTGGTGGATGCCCCGCTGGTGAAGCTGCAGCACATCGAAGTAGCCCTCCACCACCAGGGCCCCCTGGTTCAGCGCCCCTTTGGCGCTGTGCAACCCGAACAGGGTTTCGCCCTTGTGAAAGAGGGGGGTATCCCGGGTGTTGAGATACTTGGGCTGCCCCTCGCCGAGGATGCGCCCTCCGAAGGCCACCATGCGGCCCCGGGCATCGTGGATGGGGATGGTCAGGCGGTTCCGAAGGAAATCCACCTGGGTGCCCCGTTCACTGCGGCTGGCCAGCCCCGCCTGTTCCAGGAGTTCACCCGAAAAGCCCAGCCCGCGAAGGTGCGCGACCAGGTGATCCCAGCCATCGGGAGCCATCCCGAACCCGGTGGCCCGGATGAAGGGGTCCTCGAAGCCCCGTTGCCGCAGGTAGTTCATGCCTGAGGCGCAACTGGCCAGCTGGGCCTCGTAGAAGGCCTGGGCCGAGTCCAGTGCTGAACGCATGCGGGTTTCCAGGTCCACTTCAGCGGTGGGCCGCTCCCGCCGTTGGGGGAGTTCAATGCCGGCGGCGCGAGCCAGGTGGTCCAGGGCCTCGGGGAAGGTCATTCCCTCCCGTTCCATGAGCCATGAGTAGGCATCGCCGTGCTTGCCACAGCCGAAGCAGTGGTAGAAGCCGCGACCAGCCACCACCTGGAAACTGGGGCTTCGCTCCGCATGGAAGGGGCAGAGCCCCACATGCGCCGAGCCCTGCTTGCGCAGCTTTACGGCCTGCCCCACCAGGGCCAGCAGGTCTGTGGCCTCCCGGACCCGTTCGACGATTTCGCGGTCACGCATCCCCCAGGCATAACACGGGCACGACCCCATGGGCCATGGCATCCTTGAGGATTCGATTGGTGGAACTCCATGACCCGACTCCTCGACACCATCCTTCTCTTCAGTCTCCCGGCCTCGGGCAAGTCGGAGGTGCGTCGCTACCTGGCCAGTCTCACGGCGGAGCAATGCCGCCGGGATTTCCATATGGGTCCAACCCTCCAGCTGGACGACTACCCCTATGTGCACCTCATGCACCGCATTGACGACGAACTGAAGGCCATGGGCCTGGACTACGCCTACTACCAGGGGCCCAGCCGCCCGTTCAGGGACAACTGGACATGGGCCGTGCTCATCGAGCTGCTCAATGAGGACCATGCGAATCTCATGGCCAGTCGCCAACTCGAAGTGGGAAGCGCTGCCCAGCACCTTTTTGACCGCCTAGACGCCGCCCACGGCAGGGTCGGGCTGGCTCAGCCCATGGGAGAACTTCGCCACCGCCATCGCCAACGACTGGCGGAGGCCCTGGAGGTGGAGTGTCGCGCCGAACTGGATGCGCTCAATCGGCAGAACGCCCAGGACAAGGCGGGGCGGACCCTTGTCATCGAGGCCGCCCGCGGCGGTGCCCACGGTTCGGCCTTTCCGCTCTGCCCACCCCACGGCTACGACACGGCCTTCCAGACGCTCTCACCCGCCATCCTCGAGAAGGCGGCCGTCCTCTATGTCTGGGTGGAACCCTCAGAGAGCCGCCGCAAGAACATCGAGCGCGGCCGCCCCGATGGTCAGGGCAGCATCCTCCATCACAGCGTGCCCATGGAAGTGATGCTGGGCCAGTACGGCTGCGATGACATGGCCTGGATGCTGGAGAACAGTGATCGCCCCGGCACCCTGCGGATTGAGCGGGTCATCCAGAGTGGGGGCCGCTATGCCAGCCGCATCTATCACCTGCCTGTGGCCCGCTTCGACAATCGGAACGACCTCACCACCTTCGTTCGCGAGGAACAGCGGCTCTGGAAACCCCAGGATGTGCAGGCCATCCATCAAGGTCTCAAGGCCGCCTTCGACCAGCTGGCCACCGGCTATTGACGGCTCCTGGGAGCAGGGAAGCTGCTCCTCACACAGGGCGTCTTCCGGGTGAGTGACCCTGAGGGTCAGTGCGCCCCGGACCCCGCCTGGGCATGCCAGAGGCGGGTCATGATGAAGGCGCCCATGAGGCTGAAGGGAATGATGGCCCCCACCCAGACCCAGGCATGGGTGGGCTGATGGCCCACCGTGGCCACGCCATCCCAACCGTACTTCTGGAGGAGGGAGCCCAGGCCGAAGCCGGTGAGACCCGAACCGATGTACTGGATGCCGTCGAGGGCACCGGCCACGGAGGCGGCGGCCTTGCGGCCTCCGAAATCCATGCTGGCAGTGCCACTGAGCATCCCGTGGACGCCAAAGATGAACATGGCGGTGAGGCCCAGGAGGAGCACAGCCCAGACTTGCCCCCTGTGGCTGCCTTGCCCCAGGGTCATGCCCAGCAGGACCAGCATCACCACCTGCACCAGGTAGAAGAGGAAGGCCACGGGCGGGCGCCGGGACTGGAACAGCTTGTCGCTCATCCAGCCGCACAGCAGGCCCCCGAGGATGCCGCCCCCCATGAAGGCAATGCCCGTCCACCAGTACAGGTACTCCCTTTTGCCCAGGTGATAGATCTCCTGGAGGTATTCGGTGAAGTAGAGCATGACGCCCTGGCGCACGAACCCCGTGCAGAACTCCGCGAAGATGAGCGACACGATGATCGGGTTGTGAAACACCTTGCGCACCAGAGCAGCGAGGGGCAGTGGCGTGTCCTCGGCGGAACCGGCATCCGACCCGTCGCCCGTATCAAAATCTGGGTGGCCCGCATGGCTCGGGCGGTTGCGCACCAGGACCAGGTCCACCAGGAACATGAAGATCATGGCGGCGGCAGGGACAAACCAGATCACCGTCCAGCTGCGAAAACTTGCCAGGAGCCAGGCGCCTACCGTCGTGGCCAGGAAATAGCCCGAGCTGATCATGATGCCGAAGATCCCACCGAAGACGCCCCGCTCCCGCACATGGAACCAAGTGCTGTTCACCTTCACCACGGAGAGGGCCCCGAAACTCTGGAAGTACATGTTGAGGCTCCAGAGGAGGCTCATGCTCACCAGCACCCGACTGGCCTGGCCGTTCAGGAACATCAACCCCACCAGGAGGTTGACCAGGGCTGCCCCCAGGGCGCCCAGGAGGATGGCCTTGCGGCCCCCGATGCGATCTGCGATGGGCCCGTTCAGGGCCACGGACAGGCCGTAGGTCCAGAATCC
>JBBIHT010000157.1:0-5489 GCA_037446845.1 Geothrix sp.
CAGGAAGCTGGTGCCCATGAGTTTCCTGTTCAGCTCCGGCAGGGTGCCCAGCTTGCGGGCCAGGTCGCCATCCCTGGGGTTCTCCACCTTGATGACCTCCGCCCCCAGCAGCGCCAGGTGAAGAGTGGCGAAGGGGCCCGACAGCACATTGGTCAGGTCCAGGACCTTGATGCCTTCGAGCATCGGCCGGCTCATGGCAGATCCTTCGGCGTCTGGGGGAGGGGCGAATCGTGAACAGGCATGAGAGGTCCTCGATGAGGGATGGATCATCCTCGGGGAGCGGGGGCGGATGGTGAGGGAAGCGCCTTGATCGGCCCCGCCCTGTAGACGCATCCCGGCAATTCGCGGCCAAGGAAGGCGGCCACCTCCTGGGAAAGGCCGATGAGGGCTCCCAGGTTGATGTCGGTGCGCAGACCCATCCGCTGCAGGCCATGGACCAGATCCTCGGTGGCCACATTGCCAGCGGCCACCTTGGTGAAGGGACACCCACCCAGTCCCCCGAAGCTGGTTTCGATCGTGGCTGCACCTGCCTCGATGGCCGCAAGGACATTCGCCATGCCAAGCCCGTAGGTGTTGTGGATATGGGCCGTGATCTCCGTGGCGACATCCATCATCAGGATTTCACCGAAGTAGCGTCGCACTTGCTCAGGATGGGCGTGGCCCGCCGTATCCGCGAGACTGATGTTGCGCAGCCCCGCCGACAGGTAGGCGCGAACGATGGCCATGACCTGGTCCTCGGGAATGGCACCCTCGAATCCGCATCCGAAGGCGCTCTGCACGCTCACCTGGACCCTGCGCCCGGCCGCCCGGGCTTCCTGGGCCATGGCGAGGATGCGCCGGGTGGCTTCTGCCGTGGACATCCCGGTGTTCTTCCGGCTGTGGGTCTCCGAGGCGGATACGCCCATGCAGATGAGGCCCACGCCCACCTCCAGGGCGCGATCCAGGCCCTTCTCGTTGAGCACTAGGCCCGAGAATACGGCCCCGTGGGATTCCTTGGCCAGGTGGCGGAACAGGTCATCCGTATCGGCCATCTGGGGAACCCGGTCGCCCCGGACGAAGGAGCCCACCTGCACGAAGTCCACGCCGGAATCCGCCGCCCGGCGGATCCAGTCCAGCTTCAGGGCCGTGGGGACGACCTGGGGCTCCACCTGGAGACCATCGCGGGGGCCAACTTCGTGGATGAGGATCGGGTTCATGGCTAGTTCCTGTGGCTCACCGAGAAGGCACGGAAGAACGCGAAGCCGGACACCGTTCCCTCCTGGTGTTCCCGGCTTGGGGGTTAAAGCCTGGCTGCAATGGCTTCGCCCATTTCCATGGTGGTGGCATCTCCGCCCATGTCATAGGTTCGGACCTTCCCTTCGGCGATGATGGTGGCCACGGCCTTCTCGAGGCGGGCTCCCATTTCCTTCTCGCCCAGCCACTCCAGCATCATCTTGGCGGCCAGGATGGTGGCGATGGGGTTCACCTTGTTCTGGCCGGCGTATTTGGGAGCACTGCCATGGCTGGGCTCGAAGACCGCCAGTTTTTCTCCGATGTTGCCCGAGCATCCGAAGCCCAGGCCACCGACCATCTGCGCCGCCAGGTCGCTGATGATGTCGCCAAAGAGGTTGGTGGCCACCATGACGCCATAGTTCTTGGGGTTCTTCAGCATCCACATGGTGATGGCATCCACATTGGCATCATCCACCGCGATGGTGGGGTACTCCTGCGCGATGCGCTTGCCCATTTCCAGGAACATGCCCTCCGTGGCCCGCACCACATTCGCCTTGTGGACGATGGTCACCTTGGGATACCCGAACTGCCGGGCGTACTCGAAGGCGGCGCGGATGATCCGTTCTGATCCTTGCCGAGTGTTGATCTTGCAGGTGATGGCGAACTCGTCGCCTGCCAGACCGCCAAAATGGGCGAAGGGCTTGCTTTGGCTGGCCAGCACCGCCTTGAGTTCATCGGGCACAGGGTTGAACTCCACCCCCGAATACAACCCTTCCGTGTTCTCCCGGAAGATCACCATGTCAATGCCTTCCTTGTAGTTCAGGGGATTGCCAGGATAGGCCTTGCAGGGACGAAGGCAGGTGAAGAGGTCGAAGGACTGTCGCATCCGCACAATGGGGCTGCGGTAGATGAGCCCCTTGCCGCGCAGTTCGGGCACCAGTTCAGCCTCGGCTTCCTTGACGGGCTTGGAGGTGATGGCGCCGAACATGGCCGCATGGCTGTTCCTCAGCAGGTCCACGGTGCGCTGGGGGAAGGACTCCCCCTCCTGGCGCCAGAACTCCCACCCGATGTCTCCCTGGGTGTACGCGGCGTCCAGCTTCAGGGCGTCCAGGCAGACCTTCGCCGCCTCCATGACCTCAACTCCCACGCCGTCACCGGGCAACCAGGCGATCTTGTACTGGCTCATGGGGCTCTCCTGTGCAACGAACATGGGGGGAATCGGGCCGGCCGAAGGACCTCGCCTTCCCCTATGTTGCCGTTATGCGAGCCGAACCGGGAGGGCACCGATCACAACCACCGCGAATTGCCTGGAATTCCCCCCTCCATCTGGACAAATCGTCAACCTACTTGCAGGCCAGCCAGTTCGCCCCGGCATGGACTTCAGCGGCGAGACGCACGCCCAGGGGACCCAGGTCATCGGCGCCCTCCATGGCTTCCTTCAGCAGGGCCGAGGCCCATTCAAGCTCTTCCTCAGGGGCTTCCATCAGCAGCTCGTCGTGGACCTGGAGCAGCAGGCGGGCCCGCAGGCCAGCCGCCTTCAGGCTGCGGTGCAAGCGGACCATCGCCCGGCGCATGAGATCCGCCGCGGTGCCCTGGACGATGGTGTTCACGGCCTCGCGCAGGCCCTGGGACTGGAGTTGCTTGTTGGCGCTCTCCAGCTCGGGGATGCGGCGGATGCGGCCCCAATGGGTGCGCACCAGCCCGTCCCGAAGGGCCCGCTCCTTGGCACCCTCGATCCAGGTCGCCACCTTGGGCATGCGCTCGAAATAGCGTTCAATGAAGGCCTTGGCCTCCTTCTGGGAGATCCCCAGGTTCGCGGCCAGCGCGAAGGCGCCCTGGCCGTAGAGCAGGCCGAAGTTCACAGCCTTGGCGCGGCTGCGATCCTCCGCGCTCACCTGATCCATGGGCAGGCCCATCACCTCCGACGCGGTGCGGCGATGGATGTCCTCCCCGGCCTCGAAGGCACCCAGCAGCACGGGGTCCTGGGCCAGGGCCGCCACCACCCGCAGTTCGATCTGGCTGTAGTCCGCATCCAGCAGCACCCAGCCCGGCTCCGGCACGAAGGCTCCGCGAATGGCGCGGCCTTCTTCGGTGCGGATGGGTATGTTCTGCAGGTTCGGATCACTGGAGGCCAGTCGCCCCGAGGCCACCGCCGCCTGGTGCAGGCGCGTATGCACGCGGCCCGTGAGGGGGTTCACCATCTGGGGCAGCGCCTCCACATAGGTGCCCAGCAGTTTCACCATCTGCCGATGCCGCAGCAGTTCATTGGCGATTTCCGCGCCCTGTTCCCGGGCCAGATCCTGGAGCACATCCTCATCGGTGCTGGGAGCCTTGGTCTTCCCGGTGTACTTCACGGGCTTGTAGCCCAGCTTGCCGAAGAGAATGCCGCCCAGCTGGGTGGGACTGTTGAGATTGAAGGGCACCCCGGCCAGTTCGATCACGCGCGCTGCGGCCCGTTCGCGCTCGCGGTGCATGCGGGTGGCCAGCCGCGAGAGGACAGCAAGATCCAGGCGGACACCATGCCCTTCGAGGGCCGCCAATACTTCCACCAGGGGCAGGTCCACCTCCCTGTAGAGATGCTCCAGCTGGTCATCCACCAACTTCTCCCGCAACCTGTCGCACAGTTGCAGGGCCAGGTCCGCATCCTCCGCCGCATAGGGAACAGCCTGCTCGAACTCGGCCTGGTCGAAGCGCTTCTGGGCCCTGCCCTTGCCCACCACATCCTCGAAGGCGATGGGCTTCACATCCAGGTGCCGGGCCGAAAGGTCATCGAGGTTGTGCCGCACGCCGCTTTCCAGGAGGAAGCTCAACACCATGCTGTCATCGGCCAGGCCTTCCACCGGCATGCCGTGACGGGCCAGCACCTGGAGATCGTACTTGAGGTTCTGGCCACACTTGGCCACGGCAGCATCCGCCAGGAGAGGGGCAAGCGACTGGCGGACCTCCGCGAAGGGCAGGTTGCGGGGATCCAGATGCGGCGACAGCTCCGAAAAGAAGGCGGCCGCGTCGCCCCGGAGGTCCAGCATGGCCCCCGGCAGGCCGCTATCGGGCAAGAGGCCAGGCAGCGCCCCCTCGGCATCCTGCGTGGCGGGCTTGAGGTGCGCCAGGGGCACATAGAGGCCTTCGTTGGGGCGCCAGGAGAGGCTGAGGCCCACGATGTGGCCACGGGTGGGATCGAGGCTGGTGGTCTCCGTATCCAACCCGAAACGCCCCGCGGCGCGGCAGGCGGCCACAGCGGCCTCGAGATCGGCCATCGAGGCGGCCGCTCGGTACTTTCGTTCGCGTCCAGCCTGCTCGGCACTCTGGGTGAACGCCTTGGTGAGGCCCTGGAAACCCAGCATCTTGAAGGTCTCCCTGGCCCTGGTTTCGTCCACTCCGGCATAGGCCAGGTCCCTGGGATGGAAGGGCAACGAGAGATCGGTCACCACCGTGACCAGCCGCCGGGTGAGGTCCAGCCAGGGAGCAGCCGCATCCAGCCCCTCGCGCTGCCTTGGCTTGAGCTCAGGCTTCGCCGCCTGGATCCCGGCCAGGCTTTGGTACCGCTCGAGCAGGAGGGCCGCGCCCTTTTCACCGATGCCCGGCACGCCCTTCACATTGTCCGATGCATCTCCCACCAGGCTTAGGTAGTCCACCACCTGCTCGGGCCACACACCCATGCGGGCCTTCACGCCCTCGCGGTCGTGCCACACTTCACCATCCTTGGTATTGAGCACCTGGATGTGCAGACCGTCATCCACCAGCTGCAGCAGGTCCTTGTCGGGGCTTACGATGACCACTGGCAGGCCTTGGACGGATGCTTCCCGGGCGAGCGTGCCCATCACATCGTCCGCCTCGTAGCCTGGCAGCTCGACGATGGGAATGGACAATGCCTCCACCAGCTGGCGAATCATGGGAATTTGCGGCCGCAGGTCCTCTGGCATCTCCGCCCGGTTGGCCTTGTACTCGGGATACAGCTCGTGCCGGAAGGTGGGCTCGGGGCGGTCAAACACACAGGCGAGGTGCGTGGGCCTGTGCTTCTCCAGCAGCTGCAGCACCAGCCGCGTGAAGGTGTACGCCGCCCCATTCGTCAACCGAGGATTCGCAAAGTGCGCCCGAAAAATGAAGGCAAAAGTGTCTATCAGATAGAGGCGTTCCTCAGCCATGAGATGCCTCCAGGCCCGCCAGGGAGGTCTTGCGTATCCGCGCAGCGGATACCAAGAGAATGAAGGCAAAAGTGTCTATCAGATAGAGGCGTTCCTCAGCCATGAGATGCCTCCAGGCCCGCCAGGGAGGTCTAG
>JBBIHT010000158.1:0-5484 GCA_037446845.1 Geothrix sp.
GCCTGATCCGCGTGTACCAGGCGACCCTGAGCGGCCACCTCCCCACCCAGTGCAAATTCACACCCACCTGCAGCCATTACGGCCTGGCCTGCATCCAGAAATACGGCACCCTGCGCGGGGGGCTCCTCACCTCCTGGCGGTTGATTCGATGTTCGCCCCTGACCCGGGGCGGGCTGGATCCGGTGCCCTGAATCAAAGCGCAGTGGAATGGGTGGATCATGATCCGCGTTGCGAATTTATGAAAATCAGACCTTTTTAGTCAAGATGTGATCCAAAGCACCCATCCTTGACCCGATGCTGGGTTTCCGGCAACTCATCCCGGGAGGCACCCATGAATCTGGATCCCCAAACTTCCCTGGCCACCCTGGTGGGCGAACGACCCGAGGCCATGCGCTACTTCGAGGCCCTGGGCCTGGACTATTGCTGTGGCGGCCGCCAGAGCCTGAACGAGGCCTGCACCACGGCTGGCCTGGACCTGGCCACGGTGGTGGCGGGCCTGGCCGAGCTCAAGAGGGGAACACCCGACCCCCCTCCCTTTGCCCAATGGCAGACGGCATCACTGACAGCTCTCACACGCCACCTCGAGGCCTCCCATCATGCCTACCTGCGCGAGGAGCTCCCCCGCCTGGCCGCCCTCATGGCCAAGGTGCTCGCCGTACATGGCGCCACCCATCCCGAACTGAGCCGCCTCAGCCAGGTGCTCCAGGCCTTTACGGATGACATGATGCCGCACCTCATGAAGGAGGAGCAGATCCTGTTCCCCTTCATCCGCAGCCTGGAGGAAGGCCGCCCCGGAGAAGCCTGCTTCAGCACGGTGCAGGGCCCCATCCGCGTCATGGAAATGGAGCACGAGGCCGTGGGCGCCATGCTGGCGGAATTCCGCCAGCTCACCCAGGGCTACGAAGCCCCTGCCGATGCCTGTGGCTCTTTCCGTGGCCTCTACGCGGGCCTGCTGGCCCTGGAACAGGACACACACCTGCACATCTACCTCGAGAACCAGATTCTCCATCCCAGGGCGATCACGCGCGAGGAAGCCCTGCAGCGCTAGCGCCCTTGCCGTAAACTCGTCTATGTCCAGGTCCTTCCCCATCGGACCCCTTGGCGAGGAGAAGGTCTGTGTGCGGAATTGTTTCCCTTTGCTACGGCTCCCAGGTGGCGGCCCTGGGTCGGGAGGCCGGCGAGCTGCTGAAGCGCCTGGAATACCGTGGCTATGACTCCACCGGCGCCTCCTTCATCGGGGCCGATGGGGCCATCTGCCTGCTGAAAAAGGTCGGCGCCCCCAGCAGGGTCGTGCCCGAGCTTGGCATTGACCGCCAGGCGGGCCAGCGCTTCATCGGCCAGGTGCGCTGGGCCACCTACGGCGCCGTGACTGATGTGAACAGCCAACCCCACCTGGTGCGCTGCCGAGTGGAGCTGGTAGGCGCCCACAACGGCAATATCTCGAACACGGACGCACTGAAGCCCAGCCTAGCGACCCAGGGCCATGCCGTGGTTTCCGACAACGACGGTGAGATGATCACGCATCTCACCGAAGGCGCCTATGCCGCCAACCAAGCGGATCCCGCCCCCGCGCTGGCCGCCTGCCGCAATGCCTATGCCACCGCGGGCCTGGGAGGCGCGATTCCCGAAGGAGCCTTCCTGCTCCTGGATGCGGCCCGCAAGGCTGATGCCCTGGCCGAGGGCTCCTACGCAGCGGCGTTCGCCGATCCCAGGGTGCCGGGCGTGGTGGCCGTGAAATCTGGCTCCTCGCTCTACGCGGGGATCGGCAACGATTCCCATGGTGAGTTCGTGGTGGTATCCAGCGACCTGACCTCCGTGCTTTCGAAAACCCGAATGCTCATCCCCCTGTCCGAAGGCGAGGGCATCTGGTTCACGGAACGGGAGTACCTGGTGTTCTCCCTGGGAAAGGATCTCGCCTTCTCGGTGCCGCGCCCCCGGCGCTCCAAGTTGAATGTGCGGGATACGGGACTGCGCGCGCCGTTCCACTACTTCATGGAGCAGGAAATCGCCTCCACCACCGACAACTTGGACGAGGTGCTCCGCTACTACTTCCGTTCGCCGGAAACCGAGGGACTGTTCGCCGCCTTCGAGGATCGCAAGGATCTCTGCAAGGCCCTCGTGGACAAGGTCCTCGAATTGTACGAGGCGACGGATGAGCGCGCCCTGGGCAGCCAGTTCAAGGCCCTCCTCGCTGATCCCATTCACCGGGAACTCTCCACCCGGGTGAAGCCCCACCAGGAGGTCCTTCGGGCTCACCGAGGCCAGCCCTGTTCCGACGAGAGGCAGCTCCTGGCGGATCTTGTGCGCCTCGATCCCCAGGCCCAGGAAGCCCTGGCCCTCTTTGATCTGCTCTTCGTCTGGAAGAAGCGACGCCGGGTCACGCGCCACCTCATGGAGCTGGTGCAGGCCATCCGCGAAACCCAGAAGGAGGGAGGGCGGGTGTTCCTGGTGGCTTCGGGCACCTCGTACCACGCCGCGCTCATCGCAGCCACCTTCTTCAACAACCTGTCGGGCGTGGCCGTGTTCCCCTGCAACCCGGGTGGCTTCCGCTCCATGTATCTCAACACCCTCAAGGCTGGTGATCTGCTCATTGGCATCACCCAGTCCGGCGAGACCAAGGACCTGGTGGACATCTTCACCGATGTGCGGGCGCGGGTGCCGGCCCTTCGCCGCATTTCCCTGGTGAACAACGAGAACAGCCGCATTCCCCAGGAACTGTCCGAGTTCTACCTGCCCATCCTGTGCGGTCCCGAAATCGCCGTGGCCGCCACCAAGAGCTTCCTCAACCAGGTGGCCGTGCTGTATGTTCTGGCAGCCTCCTTCTCACTCACCGAGCGGAAGATCACCGCGAACCTGGAACGGGCCAAGAGCCTCATCTCGGAAACCCTGCGCCTCTGCGAAGGGGATGTAGAGGAGGCTGCTCAGCGCCTCTACCTGGAACCTTCCCTGCACATCCTTGGCACCGGGCTCATCGGCCTCGCCCGGGAAGGCGCCCTGAAAATCCGCGAAGTGGTCCTCAACCACGCCGAGGGCTATGACGCCGCCGAGTTCAAGCACGGACCCAACACCATCCTCGGCAAGAACACGCTTTTCTCCATCCAGGATCTGGCCGGGCTTCTGGAAGTCTACGAGCAGCACCGCGACGGACGCCCGTTCGCGGGCGGCGTGGAGGCCCTGACCGCCTGGCCCGAGCTGGTGGAGGCGCGATTTTCGAACTACCCGCTGCTCTTCCTGTGCCCCGGCGAGGAGCGCGATGTACGCATCACCATCAGCCAGATCCACACCCACAAGATCCGCGGGGCCGACATCCTGCTCATCGCCGAAAAGCAGCCGGAGCTGGCCCTGGCCGTGGCGGGCAAGCCCTCGGGCCAGGACCGGTACTGGTCCAAGTACCTCGAGGTGCCCTTCAGCGGCGACCCCAATCTCTTTGTCTTCGCCGCCTCCGTGGTACTCCAGCGCCTGGCCTTCCGCATGTCCGTGCTGAAAATGACCTACCTCGACCGGCTCACCGTGGCCGACCACGGCGTGCACCCGGATGCGCCCAAGAATGTGTCCAAGTCCATCACGGTGGATTGAGGCCTTCATGGAGGGGGTTCAGGTGACGAGCTGGCGAGAAACGGGATTGGGCAGGAGCCTGATGTTCACCTGGGCCCTGGTGACGGTGCCGCTCACGGTCCTCGGCATTCTTCTGGCCGTCCCCCTCCTGGGACGACGAAGGGCCTTCTTCACCGTTGGCCCCTGGTTCGCCCGAGGCATGGCCTGGTTCTGCCATATTCCCTTCACCCTCAAGGGCTGGGAGCGGATGCCGGAAGCCATCCGGGAGGGACGGCAGCCGGTCATCTTCATGTCGAACCACGAGAGCCTGATGGACCCGCCCGTGCTCATCGCGGCCCTGCCCCTGCCTGCGGTCTATATCGCGAAGAAGGAACTCCAGTTCGTTCCCTTCATCGGCTGGGCCTGCTGGGCCGCAGGTGTGATCTTCATTGACCGCCGCAACCGGGAACGGGCCATCGCCAGCATCCACGAAGCTGCCCAGCAGATCCGTGGCGGCAAGAATGTGGTGATCTTCCCCGAGGGAACCCGGACCCGTTCTGGCGAGATGCTGCCGTTCAAGAAGGGCGGCTTCGCCCTGGCCCAGGATGCCGGTGTTCCAATCGTCCCCATGGCTACCGTGGGTGGGTTCAGGGTCCTGCCCGCAGGCAGCCTGGGCTTCCGTCCTGGTCGCTATGCGCTCCATCTCGGAGCACCCATCCATCCTGGTGACTATGCGGATCGCGATGTCTTGATCCAGGAAGTGCGTCAACGCATTGTGGCCTTGATGGCCGAGGCCAACGCCACCTAGTGGAAAACGGGATCCTGCCGGGCCACGCGCACCTTCCCCGGGTGCAACCGGTCCGCGAGCGCCACCAGCGCCGCGGCTCCTTCACGGTCTCCCAGCCGGGCTGACACCCGTGCCATGAAGTAGAGGTTCACCGAGAGCACCCGCTTCTCGTTGTGCCGCTTGGACTGGATATCCGATTCGGCGGTCCTGGCCCGATAGGCCACGAACAGGGCCTTGGCTCCAGCCGGATCGCCCTGCACAGCCTTCCGGATGCCTGCCAGGAGCACCGTGTTGGAATGGTCGGGTGGCCAGGCGTCCTCCAGCTTCGCCAGGAAAGTCCTGGCCAATTCCAGGTCACCCGTGTCCCAGGCGGCATAGGCCGTGAGGCTGCGCAACACATTGGAGCCGGGGATCTCCTGCATGCCGCGCTGCACAAGGGCAAGGGCCTCCCGGCTCCGCCCCATCCAGAGCAGGGCATCGGCGGCGGTCACATAGGCGAACTCCGCGGCCGGGCGAAGGGCCAGGGCGCGCTCGGCATGGTGGAGGGCCTCGGTCAACTCACCTTCGTTCTGAAGGAGCACGCCGTACCGGTGATGGGCCTGCCAACCCTCGGGGAAAAGCTCGAGGCTCTTCTCGAAATACCGCCGTGCGGCCCGATGGTTCTCCTGGCCTTCCAGACCGGCGAAGACATCCGCAAGCACATCGTAGGCCCGGTGGTCGGCGGGATCGAGGCGCACCGCCTGCAGGGCGGAGCGGCTGGCCCCTTCCAGATCCCCTGATCGAAGCAGGATGGACGCCAGGGCGCGGTAGGCCTGGGAGGAACTGGGATCCAGCGCGATGGCCTGCTCTGCGGCAGCCTTGCCCTGGCGCAACAGGCCCTGGGCCTCCTGGTACCGTCCCTGGCTGAGGGCCGTGGTGGCGCCCAGTTCGGCCAGGGTCCAGGCGAACTCCGCCCGGGCGGGCGCGTAATCCGGTTCCAGCTCGATGGCGTTGGCCAGCAGGGCGTTGGCCAGCCGAACCGAATCCTGGTTCCCTTCGGTGACCACCTGCAGCGCCCTGGTGTACAGCTCCCGGGTCCGGGGCAGCTTCGCCTGGACACGCAGGGCACCAGGGTCGCTGCTGAGCCCCATCTCCTGCGGCAGGCGCTGCTGGAGCTCGTCCTC
>JBBIHT010000159.1:0-5411 GCA_037446845.1 Geothrix sp.
GCCCCCAGTGGTCTGGGATCCAGGGTCCACCCTTCCTTCTCCATGTCGCCTCCTCGGCGACTCAGGGGGTCAATAGTTCTGTCGCCAGGGGGTCAGTTTTGACTGTCGCCCGATACCGGCCAAGGTTCAGGCAACGCCGAAATTCGTTGGGGCGCAACACACTTGAAGCAGTGACCTCCGATGCACCGGTGCTACACATTGTGGTTCCGAAGCGAGCCCATTTCCTGGTGCACCCAGGGTGCACCTACTACGCAAAACGGCCACCCGAAGGTGGCCGTAATTGCTGTTATTGTTGGTGGTCCCGGAGCGATTCGAACGCCCGACCCTCAGATTCGTAGTCTGATGCTCTATCCAGCTGAGCTACGGGACCGCACTGAAGGAATGATTCTAGCGGAATGGTTTGTTTTGTCCATCCCAAACGCGCAGGGGCGCGGTTCTGGAGGCGGGGCAGGCCTGGCCGGTGAGATCGGTGGCCAGGCGGTCCATGAGGGCTCGCGCGGTGGTGAGCTTGCCTCCAAGCACCAGGGTGAGATTGGGGATGCGGGCATGCCGTTCCAGGATGGCTTCGCGGCTCAGGTGGGCGGTGGCGCCGCCGGTGGCCACCAGGGGCCGCACGCCCAGCTCCTCCGCCCGCACCGGCAGGCTCCGCCAGGGGATCGCGGGCAGGAGGGTGTCCAGGGCGCCGAGCAGCTCCTCGCGCTCGCTCTGGAGCATGGGAACCCAGGCGGCAGTCACTTCCCGTTCGGTGGTTCCCACCTGCAGGAAACCATCCCGGGGGATGACGAAGAGCACACGGCCCTGGGGACGGCGGATGGCCCAGGGTCGCTCGCAACCGGGGACTGAATCAAACCAGAGGTGAATGCCCGAGGACAGCCGCAGTCGCTTCTGGGTATCCCCGAACCATTCAGCCAAGGCTGCATCGGTCCATGGCCCCAGCGCACAGACCCACTGGCGGGCGGAGACCACGCGCCGGCTCCCATCCCGGCGATCCATCAGTTCCAGGCTGCGCAGGGTGTTGCCATCCGACTGGAAGGCCTGGGGCTCGTGATGGTCGAGCACCACGGCCTCGCTGGAGGCAGCAAGGTCCTTGGTGATGGCCCGGTCCCAGGTGAGCAGGTCCGCATAGGCCGTGGCCCCGCGGAAGGGGCTGCGGAAGCTGCGTGGATCTGACCGGAAAAGAGCCCCGGGGACATGCCCCAGTTGCAGGGCCCCGGTCCAGCCCGGCCGGTCAGATCCCCAGTGATCGTACAAGCCAATGCCGAGACGGTGGACCAGACCCTCGGCCCAGGAGCGATGGGGCATCCAGAAGGCGTTCCACCGGCAGCGATGGGGGGCGATGCGAACCCAGGTGGCCCGCTCCGAAAGCCCTTCCCGCATCTGCCGCACATCACCGGTGAGCAGGTAGCGGATGCCCCCGTGGAGCAGTTGACTGGACCATTGGCTGGTCCCGCCGCCGATTTCACCCCTGTCCACCAGGGCACACGACACGCCCCGCAGGGTGAGTTCCCGGGCCAGCGCAGCCCCATGAATGCCTGCCCCCAGGATCGCCACCTCCACTTCCACGGCTGCCGATGCGGTGCAGGGGCCTTCGGGAGAGGTAGGCCAGACAGGGTCGAGCATGCATTCCTCGGGGCCAATGTGTCAGGCGCTTGTGCTTCAATGGAAGCACCATGAACAAAACACCAATTCGATCCGTCTTCAACCTTACCGTGCTCGTCGCGGCACTGGGTTACTTCGTGGATATGTTCGATCTGCTGCTTTTCCCCATCCTGCGCCAGCAGAGCCTCGCCTCCCTGGGCATCCCAATCGGCGCGGCGCAGATCCGACCGTACACCATCCTTCTCAACGCGCAGATGGTGGGCATGCTCCTGGGGGGCATCTTCTGGGGGGTGCTGGGTGATCGCAAGGGACGCCTGTCTACGCTGTTCGGCAGCATCGCCCTCTATTCCTTGGCCAACATCGCTAACGCCTATGCGACTTCCCTTGGAGCCTATGCCCTGTGGCGATTCATCGCGGGCTTCGGCCTAGCCGGCGAACTGGGGGCGGCCGTCACCCTGGTCTCAGAGGTGCTGCCCAAGGAATTGCGTGGGTATGGCACGGCGCTGGTGGCAGGGGTAGGCGTCTTCGGAACGGTGGTGGCCGTCCTGGTGGGACACCACCTGTCCTGGCAGCATGCCTACCTGGTGGGCGGTGGCCTGGGCATCCTGTTGCTGTTCCTCCGGGTGGGCATTCGGGAGAGCTTCATGTTCAAGCGGGTGGAGGCTGGCGCGGTTGGACGGGGGGAATTCTTCAGCCTCTTCACCTCCCGGGAGCGATTCGGCCGCTACGCCCGCTGCATCCTCATCGGCCTGCCCACCTGGTACACCGTGGGCATCCTGGTGAACCTCTCCGACCAGTTCGGCCCCCTGCTTCGCGTCAGCGGGAAGGTGGATCCAGCGGTGGCGGTGGCTTCCATGTACTGCGGGATCACCGCAGGGAGCCTCTTCTCCGGCTTCCTCAGCCAGGCCTGGGGCACCCGAACCCGGGTGGTGGGCATATTCATCGGCGCCGCCTTCCTGGGAGTGATGCTGTTCCTCCTGGGACGGGGCTTCTCGCCCCTGGGCATCTACATCCTTTCCGCCTATCTCGGCCTGGCTACGGGCTACTGGGCGGTGTTCGTCACCATGGCCGCCGAGCAGTTCGGCACCAACCTGCGGGCCACGGTGGCCACCACCGCCCCCAACTTTGTCCGGGGTTCCGTGGTGGTGATCACCACCAGTTTTATGTTCCTGAAGGGGCATGTGGGCATGCTGGCTTCCGCCTGGATCGTGGGGATCATCTGCTACGGCATCGCCGCCATCAGCCTTTCCGGCCTCGCGGATACCCATGGCCGGGATCTGGATTTCATGGAGACCTTCGACGAACCCTAGTAGACTGCGTTGGCTCCACCATCCAGCGGTATCACCGCCCCCGTTGTCCACCCACTTTCAGCGCCAAGAAGGTGGGCCGACAGGGCTGCCACTTCCTCGGGCAGGCCCAGGCGACGAAGGGGGTTCACGCGGGAGAGCCGTTCCAGGTCGCCTTCAGGATCCTGGCTCTGGGCCAAGCGCGCCTGCACCATGGCCGTGTGGATAGGTCCCGGCGCGATGGCATTGCAGCGGATTTTCCGGGGTGCCCACTCCAGGGCCAGCACCTTCGCCAGCATGTGGACTCCTGCCTTGGCCACGCTGTAGGCGGCGCTGTCTGGAATGGCGCGAAGGCCGATGTTGGAGCCCACGAGGACCACGGCGGCCCCCTCCTTCAGCCTGGGGCCCAGGTGATGGGCCAGGAGCCAGGGCCCCCGGAGGTTGGTGGTGATCATCGCGTCGAAATCCGCCACTGGGGTGGAGAGGACCGATCCGGTCAGCAACGCACCGGCGTTGAGGAACATGCCATCCAGGGGCGGGCAGCCACGGGCGAACTCCGCCACGGCTTCATCATCCGCGTGATCCAGCGCCACATGGCTGGCATCCGGGAGCGTCTCGCGCAGGGTGTCCATATGCCTGCCCAGCAGTACCAGCTCAGCGCCGCGATCCCGGAACAGGCGCGCGGCAGCCTGCCCGAGGCCGCTCCCCGCTCCGGTCACCAGAATGCGGCGCCCCTGGAGGCTGGTCACGGCTGTTCCGGCATCCTGAAGGTCCCGGTGCCCGTGCGGACTGGCACCACGACGCCGCCACTCACGGCCCAGGTGAGGGCCTGGTCCGGACTCAGATCCACCCTTTTCACCCGGGAAGCCTCCATCATGATCACATAGCCGGAGGTCGGATTGGGCGCGGTGGGCACATACACCGCCACCATGTCCTGTCCTCCCTCCACGGCCCAGGAACAATCCCGGTGTGCCAGAAAGCCCAAGGTATGCGATCCGGGCCCAGGCCATTCCACCAGCACCACCTCGCTGAAACTGCCTTCTTGCCCCGACTGGATGGCGCCCATGAGCTGTCGAGTGGCACCATAAATGGTCTTCACCACCGGCACATGCATCATCAGTTCATCCATCCAGGCCAGGAACTGCTTACCCAGGAAGTTGCCCATGAGCAGGCCCACCAGCACCATCAACAGCAAGGTGGCAAGGGCCGAGATGATGGCCAGCGCCCACCCGGGCGGATCCGGAACCTGCAAGGCATGCGCCAACATGACCAGGGGCCCCCTGAAGATCCCGGCCAATCCGTTGAAGATGCCCTTCAGAACCCACAGTGTCACCACGAGCGGCAGCAGCGTGAACAATCCAGCAAGCAGGTATTTTCGAATCATTTGGTCAAATCCTCGGGCCCGGTGAGGTGACTGGTGCCCGCCAGGATGCGGGCGCCCATCACCTTCCAGAAGGCGTGGAAGTAGGAGATGGCGCTCCAGATGGCCAGGATCACGGCCATCCAAAGCAGCAGGACTCCCATGCCCCAGAAGAAACTGAAGGGGCGGTTCAGTTGGATGAAGAAATGGAAAATCTCCCGGTGCGTCCACTGGTACAGCCAGTAGTCCAGCCGGGGGCCGAGTATCAGGCAGGAAATGGCCGCCACCTGGAAGCCCATTTTCCACTTCCCCACGGTCCCCGCCGGAATGGTCATGCCCTCCTCGCTGGCGATGCCCCGCAGGCCCGTCACCGCGAACTCCCGGGCCAGGATGATGAAAGTGATCCACGCCGGCGCCAGATTCAGTTCCACCAGGGAAATCAACGCGCCGGCCACCAGCAGCTTGTCTGCCAGGGGATCCAGCAGTTTGCCCAGAGTGGTCACCTGCCGCCAGCGCCGGGCCAGGTAGCCATCCAGGGCATCGGTGATGGAGGCGATCCAGAACACCACCACGCCGATGACCTCATGGTTGGTGACTCGGGTCATGAGCACCACCACCAGGACCGGCACCAGGAGGATGCGGATGAGGGAGAGCAGATTGGGGACATTCATGGTTTGGGCTTTGGGTGAGGGTTGCGAACGGCGGATGAAAGGACCAGCTTACGACCCACTGCGTTCGGACGGATGCTCAGAAGATCGCCAGGATGGTTCGCCACCTGGGCAGCCTTCGGTTCCAGGTGCCCCCTCCCAAGATAGCCCAGGCGAGCCAGCCTTGGCTGATCCTGCAGGCCGCAGGCCAAGGGAGACCTGGCCTGCCGGCCTCTCACAACACCGTCACCGCACCCTGCCCCAGCAGGGCCTGCCAGGTTTCATCAGCCATGACCTCGGAGGCCCCAGCCGGAATTCCGGCATGGGCGAGGCTGCCCCGGGAAAGGCGGATGGCGATGCCGCGCCCCCGGAGCTTCTGCAGCACCTCCATCGCCAGGGGATCATCCAGCAGCTCGATGGCCTGGTGGGCCAGGCATACCCAGGGGGTTCCCGTCGGCACATGGCCCAGGGTTTCCAGCAGCAGGCGCCTTCCCAGGGCGTGGTCCCCGGGCGCAAAGG
>JBBIHT010000160.1:0-5398 GCA_037446845.1 Geothrix sp.
AGCTGGCCGCCCTCCAGGGTCATCTCATCCAGGAGCAGAGTCATCTTCTTGATGCGCTCGTAATTGGAAAGATGCTCGTTCAGGCGCTCGATGCGACTCCCCACCTTGGCGTAGACCAGGGGATTCTGGATCAGGTCTTCGTGGGTCTTGAAGGGGATCTTCTTGTAACCGGCCCAGCGCACCAGGCTGTCGAAATTAGGCACGATCAGGGCTGAAATGAAGTTCCGGTTATCCCCGATGACCACGGCCTGGGAGATGTACTTGTCCTCCTTCAGGATGTTTTCCAGGGGCTGGGGCGCCACCTTCTTCCCGCCGCTGGTGACGATCAGCTCCTTCTTCCGGTCCGTGATGTAGAGTCGGCCCTGGTCATCCAGGTGGCCGATGTCGCCGGTGTGGAAGTACCCGGTCTCATCAATGGCCTCGCGCGTGGCTGCCTCATTCGCCCAGTAGCCGCTCATGACATTGGGGCCCTGGCAGAGGATTTCCCCATCCTCGGCGATCTTGACGAAGGGGCGGCCATTCCATTCCGTGTAGAGGGGGCGCCCCACGCAACCAGGAATGACTTCCCCGATGCGGTTCACGGTGATGACCGGGCTGGTTTCGGTGAGCCCATAGCCCTCCAGGATGGGCAGGCCGATGATCCAGAAGAACTCCATGATCTTGCCGCCCAGGGGGGCGCCGCCGCTGATGGCGAACTTGATGCGGCCACCGGTGCGCTGGCGGATCTTGTTGAAGACGATGGCCTGGGCCGTGCGATACCACATGCCCTTCCAGGAGGGGGGCTGCTGGTTCTTCAGGAGATAGGGCACCGCCTGGCGCCCAGCCATCATGGCCCAGTGGAAGACCAGACGCTTGAGGATGCTGCCGCCGGCCACCGTGTCGTAGATTTTCGCGAAAATCTTCTCGTAGATGCGGGGCACCGAGGCCATGACCGTGGGCTTCACTTCCAGAAGATCCGCCGCAACGGTGTTGACGCTTTCTGCGTAGTAGATGGCGGCGCCCACATGGAACATCAGGAAATGCCCGGCCATGCGCTCGAAGATATGGGTGAGGGGCAGGAAGCTGAGGGCCCGCTCGTCCGTTCCCATTTCCACCGTGGCCTCGGCACCGAGGACATTGGTGACCAGGTTGCCATGGGACAGCATGGCCCCCTTGGGATCGCCCGTGGTGCCGCTGGTGTAGATGATGGTCAACAGGTCGGAAGCCTTGCGCTGGGCACCCCAGGCCCGCACCTCGGGGCGGCGGGCTTCCATGGCCAGGCCTTCCTGCTGCAGTCCGGTCCAGGTCACCAGGGTGCGGCCGGTGCCGGTGGGGAGTTCGCCATCCATGAGGACGGCGGCCTCCAGGGCCGGCAGGTGGTCCCAGTGGGCCAGGACCTTGTCCAGCTGGTCCCGGGTGGAACAAAGCACCCAGCGGGACTGGCTGTTGGCAAGGATGAAAGCAGCCTGGGCCGGGTTGAGGGTGGCGTAGATGGTCACATCAGGGGTGCCGAGGATGGCGCAGGCAAAGTCGGCGATGGCCCATTCGGGGCGGTTCTCGGACATGAAGGCCACGCGGTCTCCCGCCTTGAGGCCCCGCGCGGCCATGGCCAGGGCCAGGCGCTCCACCCGGGCCTGGACCTCCTGGTGGGAGAGCTTCTGGTAGACACCGTCCTGGCGGAAGGCGAGGGCATCCGGGAGGTCCTTTTTCAAGGCCGCATAGAAAAGCTGGGCAATGGTTTCCACGGGTACTTGCATTGGCTGCGCCACAATGACTCCACAGAATGGGGGATGTAGCCGCATGGTAGCAGGTAGTGACAGTGGATTGTTGGTGGAGGCGCTGGCCGCTTACCGCACCGAGCAGCGGGCCCGAGGCGTTTCCCGCCACACAGCCCGGGCCTATGAGGGTGATCTTGGAAAACTCCTGGAGCACGCCCTCCGGTCAGGCTGGGACACCTGGGCGGTGAGTCCCAGGACCCTGAGGGGTTTCGCCCTGGAGCTGGGAGAGCGGGGGCTCGACCCAGCCAGCCAATCCCGCACGCTTTCCACTGTGCGGGGCTTCTTTCGTTGGCTCTGGGAAACGAAGCGGATCGCTGCGAATCCCGCTTCCGGCTTGAGGAATCCCAAACAACCCAGGCGCCTTCCGGCCTTCCTGACCGAAGGAGAAAGCAACTCCCTGCTGGATCTTCCTCCCATGGTGGATTTTCCCTCAGCGCGGCTTACTTGCCTCCTGGAGCTGCTCTATGCTTCGGGCCTGCGGGTGTCCGAGCTGGTGGGGCTGGACCTGCAGGATCTGCTCACGGATGAACGAACCCTGCGGGTGATGGGCAAGGGGCGGAAGGAGCGGCTGGTGCCCTATCATCCCCGGGCGGCCGAGGTGCTGGAGACCTACCTTGGTTTCAGAACTCAGTTCCTGGCCATGAAGTCGCTTCCGTTGAGTCCGGCCCTGTTCCTGAATCAGCGAGGTGGCAGGCTGACCCCGACCAGTGTGCGCACCCTGCTGCGCAGGGCCCTGGAAGGCGCCGCCATCCGCACCCGGATCAGTCCCCACGCGCTTCGGCACAGCTTCGCAACCCACCTGTTGAACCATGGCATGGATCTGCGCGCCATCCAGGAACTGCTCGGCCATGCCAGCCTCAGCACCACCCAGCGCTACACTCACCTAGGCCTCGACGAGCTCGCCAAGGCCTACGACAAGGCCCACCCGCGGGCCAAAGCCTGACCCGGAGTTGCCATGACCACGGTCTTCCCGCCCCCCCCGATCCCCACCCTCCCGGTGCTTGGCACCTCGGCGGAATTCCCGGTGCGGCGGATCTATTGTGTCGGCCGCAACTACGCCGAGCATGCCAGGGAGATGGGGGCCGATCCCCAGCGGGAACCTCCCTTCTTTTTCGGGAAGCCCCAGGATGCCTTGGTCCCCGGTGGCGGACGCGTGCCCTATCCTCCGGCCACCTCGAATCTGCATCACGAGGTGGAACTGGTGGTGGCCCTGGCCAGGGGCGGCGGGAACCTGTCCCTTCGCCAGGCCGAGGCAGCCATCTTCGGCTACGCCGTGGGCCTGGACCTCACGCGGCGCGATCTGCAGGCAGCCGCCAAGGCCAAGGGCCAGCCCTGGGACATGGCCAAGGGGTTTGATTGTTCTGCCCCGGTTTCTCCCCTGACGCCCTGCGCCCAGGTAGGGGCCCTGAGGGCGGGTTCCATCTGGCTGACAGTCAATGGGGTGGAGCGGCAGAGGGGGGATCTGGGCGACCTGATCTGGCAGGTGCCGGAAGTGATCGCCCACCTATCCAGCCTGGTGGCCCTGGCCCCAGGCGATCTCATCTTCACGGGCACGCCGGCGGGGGTCGGGGTCCTGCAACCCGGTGATTGTGTTCACTGTGGCATCGAGGGGCTGGGCGAGCTGGCCGTCCAGATCGCCATCGCGTAGGACTCAGTTAGAGGTCTTTTTGAACTGGGCGATGATGTCGTCAACGCTGTCCTTCTGGCTATCCGCCTCCAGGCTCGTGTCGAAGATGTGCTCCTGCGTGGCCACCTTCCGCTCGGCGAAGGCGGAACCGCCAAGGGCCTCCGTGTGGATATTGAAAATCACCAGGAGCCGGTTCAGGCCACCCTGGAACTGCTTGAGGAGGATGACCACCTTCTCGATTTTCTGGCGGGTGATGTCCTGGAACTGGAGGATGTTCAGGATCTCGAACGCCTCGTCGCTGACCTTCCTCAGGCTGGCCACAGTAGGGCCGAAGTCCACGGCGGGTGGCCCAGGATTGAGCTGGCGTTCGAACAGGAAATCCAGCACCTCCTGGGCGAGGGCCTGCTGGTCCTCCCCGGCGGCGGCGCGGTCCAGGAAGGCACCCACAGCCTTCTGAAGGGATTCCTGGTCGTTCTGGATCTGCTGGCTGGCCTTCTGACTCTCCGTTGCCGCCTTCAGGGCCTCGTCCGAGACGGCCATGAGAGAATCCAGCCGGTTCATGACGCTCTGGGTGGCCTCCTCGGTGTCGGAGGTGATGGCATCCAGCTGGGCGGCCAGCTCGGGCACCTGGGTGCTTTGCTGTTTGACGGAGGCATCCAGCTGTTGCAGGTTCAGCAGGGTCTGATTGATGCTCGTGACCAGGGCGCCCAGCTCGCCCTTGGCTTCGATATCCACTTTCTGGTACACCCGCCCATTGGCCATGTCCTTGGCGGCTGCGGCCAGCCTCTGGATGCTGGCCTGGGAATCGCCCTGCAACTCCAGGCGCAGATCGCCGATGAGCTCTTCCAGCGAGCTCAGGCGCTGGTCAAGACGCTCCCGGCGGGACTGGAACTCCTCGATCATGGTGTCAGGAGGGACGCCCTCGAGCTGATCTTCAGGATTGTCAGTCATGGCGGCTCCGGGCTGGTGCAACGGGACAGGGTGCCTAGGGGGCAGGTCGCACCTTCACATGGAATCCTTCGGCCAGGTCCCAGGCCTGCATGAGTTCTCGCGGGATGGCCACCTGGTCATCGGGAAGGCCGGCCACGAATTCGACATGCTCCACCGCGGGGCCCTGGGCCCAGATGATGCGCAAGTTCTTGATCCCCTGCCGGTAGGGCCCCAGGCCTCTCCATAGACCCTCCAGGCTGCGGGGCAGCTCGATGTGGTCGGACTTTCGGAAAAGGCTTGTTTTTAGCTGAACCACGGCCAGGTGGGCATCAGGTTCCAGCACTTCCAGGCGACCGGCATCCTTGAGGATGGCCGCTGCCTGCAGGACGGCCACATCATGCTGGCCCGAGGCGGCCATCACATCCTGGAAGTCCCGATAGCCGTCGAAGAACGGCAGGACGCGTCGCTCCTCCACGAAGAGCTTGAGCCCATCCAGAACCTGGGGCATGGGGAGGGTCGGCCAGGGCACGCCGGTGAGCCTCGGGAAAATGGTATGCAGGCGCTTGCGGCTGTCCTGGAGGCGCGCGCTGTCCATGAGAAGGTCCGGGACGGTGCGGCGGATGGAGGCCTGGATCTGCACCTGGGTGGTCAGGAACTCGAACTGGCCGGTGACCCACTCCAGAATCTCGAAGGCGGCGGCCTCGCCCTGGCAGGTGAGCGTCTCCGCGTGGATCACCTGGCCACTGGAGAAATACAGCACGCCGCTGGTCTTGCCGCAATTGACCTGGAGCATGCCCGTCTTGCGGTTCGCGTGAAGCAGCTGCGCCACATCCATGAGCGAGATGCTCTCCAGGGTTCCGCGAAGATGACTCATTCCGTGGGCTCCTTGGAGGGGAGCAGCTCGGCCAGGAGGACCTTGACCCGTTCACGGTTGATGGGTTTCACAGCGAACAGGTCGGGGCCGCTGCCCAGCCCCTGGCGCCAGGAGCGCTCGCCATCGTAGCCCGTGAGGATCACCACCTTGATGCCCTGGCACTCGGGATCCTCCTTGATGGAGCGGCAGAGGGAAACGCCGCTTTCTCCC
>JBBIHT010000161.1:0-5370 GCA_037446845.1 Geothrix sp.
TCTCGAAGATCCAGCGGGAGAGGGGGTGCAACAGGTGGTCATCCAGCTGGGGCCGGTATTCCACACCGAAGGTGCGGCCATGCACATGGCGCAGCTTCACCTTGGTGTTGATGCGGATGGCATCGGTGAGCTGGATCGTGACCGCCATGTCCTCGCCCAGTTCCAGCTCGCCCTCGGCGAAATCCCGCGTGCTGTAGAGCCGAGCCCCGGTGGTGCTGATATCCACCAGGGTGCCCGTGACGAGATCGTACTTCGGGGTGCTGAAGGTGACGGGCACCCGGCCGACCCGGTCCACCCGGTAGGCACCGCGATGATCCTCCTCCACCAGGGAGTCGGGGACGGCCAGGCGCAGGGTGCGGCGGGCATCCACCATGCCGAAGCCCTTCAGCTCGGTGGCGGCTTCCAGGAAACTGACACCATGGGGGAAGCGCATCCTCAGGTCCGCACTGCGCAGGCCGTAGATGGCATCCTCCCGGCCCATGGTGGCGGCCGCGTGCAGCTCAGCGCCATCCACCCTCAGGAAGGAGGATTCGAAACGCAGGTAGGGCGTCACCAGGATCAGCAGCTCCCGTCGTTCGCAGACACGGCGGAAGATGTCCGCGATGGTCTCCGGGTTGCGGATCAGGTTGCCTGCCAAGGCGCCTCCAGGGATGTTCGTCCTTCCATCATGGGGAACGAAGCCTAGACTGGAAAGCTCTGGATTCGCGAAACCATGCCCCCACCCCACACTCTGCTCGCCTACAGCGCCCCCCAAAGCGGGTTCGGGGACGAATGGATGTCGTTCCTGCCGATCGGCCTGGGCTACCTGCAGGCCATGCTCAAGTCCCGCGCCCATTCCTGCCGGGTCGCCAACCTCAGCGGCAAGGGCAAACGGGAGGTGCTGGCCTACCTGAAGACCCAGAAGCCCCAGGTGGTGGGGGTTTCCATGTTCACCTTCAACCGCAAGCGCTCCAGCGATCTGCTGGCCTGGGCCCGCGAAGCCTGTCCCCAGGCCATCCTGCTGGCAGGGGGGCCCCACCCCACCCACCTGGCCGAGGAAGTCTTCGAGGACTGCCCCGCCCTGGATGCCATCGTCCAGGGCGAAGGGGAGGCCGTGCTGCTGGGCATCGCCGAGCGGCTGCGGTCCGCGCCGGGCTCGGATGTGTGGAAGCGCACGCCGGGGCTGATCCTGCGGGAAGGCCGCACCCTGACTCAGCCTCCCCTGGAGGATCTCGACGCCATCGGCATCCCGGCGGAGCACCTGGAAACGGATTTCCTCGATGATGTGGGGCAGCTGGCCTACCTCAGCACCAGCCGCGGTTGCCCCGCCACCTGCAACTTCTGCAACACGCCGGAGTTCTGGGGCAGTTCCATGCGCTTCCGCAGTTCGGCCTCGGTGTTGCGGGAGCTGCGCCTGCTCCGCGAACAATACGGCCTCACCTACTTCAGCTTCCGCGATGACACCTTCACCGCCAACCGGGCCCGGGTGCTGGAGCTCATGGCGGGCATCCAGCAGAGCGGCCTCCATCCCCTGTGGAACTGCCAGAGCCGGGTGAACCTGGTGGACGAGGAACGCCTGGTGGCCATGAAGCGCGCCGGCTGCGAGTTCATGCAGTTCGGGGTCGAGCACGGCAGCGAGCGGGTGCTGGCCCTCCTGGACAAGGGCACCAACCTTCGCCACGCCCGCCGGGCCCTGGGCCTGGTGCGCAAGGTGGGCATGAACCTGGGCATCTACCTCATCACCGGCATTCCCGGCGAGACCTGGGACGATGTGGAGGAATCCGCCGCCTTCATCCGGGATACGCGCCCCAGCGACTGCCAGATCAGTCCCCTGGCCCTCTATCCCGGCACCCGCATGTACGACCAGTACCGCGCCGAAGGCCGGATCCAGAAGAACTTCTTCAGGACCAGCGGAGATGCGGAGATCTTTGCCCGGGTGGATGGCCATACCGAGAAGGCCCTGCGCCACCTGGACCGGGAGGCCACCCGGGCCAAGGCATCCTCTCCCTTCGCCCCCGCTGAATTCGCCGAACAGAAGCGCTGGCTGGGCTTCTGCGCCGTCACCAACCTGCTCTGCGGCGAGGCAGCGGAGGCAGCGGCCCGCTGGACCGAGGCGGAGGCCGAGTACACCGAGATCACCCGCCTGGAACCGGCCAATCCATGGGGCTTTCTCAAGCGGGCCTTGCTTTGGGAAAAGCTGGGGCGCCTGGACTCTGCCCGGGCCGATCTCGCCGAGGTGCTCGGCCTGGCCCCCGGTAATCCCGAAGCCAGGGAACTGGCAAGCCTCTGGGGCCTGGGGCGCGGCAGGCCCCGCCCGAAGCAGCCCGCCCACGGTCCCACCGCCGGGATGAAGGGGGCCGAGGCCTACCTCAGCCGGCCGAAGGTGTAGCGCCCTTCACTCGTCGAGTCTCAGGTTGGGACTGCGCTCGATGATGGTGAAGACCAGCCGTTCCAGCTCGTCCACCAGGAGGAACCGCAGATGGGCATCCTGCGCGCCGCCCTTGCCGGGCTCACCGCCGCCCCTCAGGACGAAGCAGGGGCCCGACCGCTCGATGCGGGAAACACCCTTCCACGGCAGGCGACCCGCGCCCACTTTGCGCGCCAGGGCCGAAGGCAACGCATTGTGCTCGACGGCTATGCCCAACTCGTCCACCAGCACCTGGGAGTTCTCCACCATCAGCACCCCCAGGAGGGTGCCCACCAGCAGGAGGCTCCCGGCCAGGATCGCGCCAATGGCCGCCACCACGGCGACCCAGAAGGACCAGGTGGGCTCGCCGGCGGCCTGGGCCACCCGCAGGGAGGCCCGCAGGACAGGCAGCCGTTCCAGGATCAGCGCCAGGGCACGGGTGCCCACCAGCCAGGACCCGGCGAACAACAGCATGGCCATGGCCCGCTGCGCAAAGGACGGCCTGAACACGAGGGGCGTTCCCGAGGCCATCAGGACTGCATCCCGGCCACGACGGCCTCCGCTGCGGCGGCGGGGTCGGCCGCGCCCGTGATGGGCCGGCCCACCACCAGCCACGAGGCCCCCTGACGGAGGGCCTGGGCGGGGGTCATGACCCGGGCCTGATCCTGCACCGCGGTCCCGGCGGGACGAATGCCGGGGGTGAGGCGATGGAATTCCACACCGCAGGCATCGCGGACGGCGGCAGCTTCCCAGGCACTGCACACCACCCCATCGCAACCAGCCTGGCGGGCCAGACGGGCGTAGGCCAGGGCCAGGTCCTCGGGGCGCCCCGCGTGGCCCAGGGCGGCCAGGGCCTCCCGGTCGAGGCTGGTGAGCACGGTGACGGCCAGCAGTTCGGTCTGGCCCCCGGCGGCCCGGTGGGCCCGCACGGCTTCCACCGCCGCCTCCAGCATGGCGGGCCCCCCCTGCCCATGCACATTCACCAGGCGGGGATCCAGCTTCAGCACCGCCTCCAGGGCCCGCCGCACCGTGGTGGGGATGTCATGGAATTTGAGATCGAGGAACACCGGCGCACGCTGCTGCAGCTCCCGCACCAGCGCAGGCCCTTCGGCGCAGAACAGCTCGAGGCCCACCTTCAGCATCCCCACTCGCCCCGCCAGGCGGTCAGCCATGGCCAGGGCGGCCTGGGCCGTGGGCAGGTCCAACGCCACGACCAGGCGTTCTCGGGGGAGGAGGGCGGAAGGGGTCGAGGGCAAGGCAACTCCCGTATGATGCGGAGGACCATTCTGTCATCAAGGGACCCCGGATGCCCATGCCGCAACCTCTCCCCCCCGCCCAGGTGGCCCCGGCCCCGGCGCCCCCCGAAGCCCTTGCGGCCGCCCAGTCCGCCCTGCTGGAGGCCTACGACTGGGGCCGCCCCTGGCCCCCCCTGCCGGGGCTGGGCCGGGCCGCGCTGCTTTCCCATCGCTGGCTGCGCACCGCCCTGTCCTACGACCCCCTGGGAAGGCCGCCGGACAACCCTTTCGCGGCGGGTTCCTCCCGCCAGGAGGTCCAGCGCCTGCGCGCCCTCATGCACCACCCTGACCGCCTGAGCGCCACCACCCTGCAGGCCCTTTCCCTCACGGAACCCGGCACGGCCATGGCCCTCTGGCGCTGGGGCCAGGCCCGGGTGCGCCGGGGAACCCTCCCGCCAGCCCGGCGCCGGGCCTGGGAGGATCGCCTGATCACCGCGGGCCCGCCCCTCAGCCGCGGCTACGCGCTGCGCCATGCCCTCTGCCATGCCCTGGCCGAGCAGGACGAGGCCCGCTTCACGGCCCTCCGGGCCCTGGCCAATCCCGCCGCCGAAACCACCCTCCGGGGGTTCCAACGCCTTTTCGGCCTGCTGGGCGGGCCCCTGCCCCGCCTGCGTCTCTGGTCCCTGCCCGGACTCACCTACGCGGACCTGGCGCCCGGGCGGGCCCGCCGCCTGTGGATCTGCCCAGCCGAGGCGAGCCGCCAGGCCCCGCTTCCCGAGGACACCCTCTGGATCATCCCCAGCCTGGCGGGCCACCTGGACGACCGCAGCGCCACCCTGGACGAGCCCAGCCGGCAGGAGGGAGAAGCCCTGGCCCACCGCCTGGAGCGGCCTCCGGGCCAGGCCTGGTTCGCCCCCAGCCGCGCGGCCCTGGAATCCCTGGGCCTCGCCTGGTTCCCCATCCTGTTGGAACTGGACGACCAAGGCCATCTGGCCCGCATCCGCATGGGGGACGCGGCCCCGGCGAAGCCCTAGCGGGCGTTCCGCACGACGGGGGCCAGGACACGGCTTCACCGATTCATCATCAGTCAAATCAATCGGTGGAATCCGTATGACAAAACGGTGCTTTCGCGGGGACAAGCATTGAGCACAGGGCCCGGGTTTCGGGGTCGGTTGCTTCGAGCTGCCCGGTGCAGCGGGGGCGCCCCTGTCCTCCCCCCCTCCGGCGGAGATCACCCCGAGCGGTGCCCCCTCGATTGAGGCGCGCCTGATTCAATCACCCTGCTGGCGTGATGGGGTGCCGGCCCCTGGGAAAAGGGTTTTTGCACAATCGGGACAGATCCCGTGGCTGAACTCCGCGTCTGAACGATCCCTGAGATAGGATTCGATGGGATGCCAGCCGCCTTGGCCATCCCTGATCTTTTTGCAGGATGCGCAAATCGGCAACAGCCCATGGAGGGTCTTGACCTTCCTGAGCGCGTCGCTGAGCTCATCGTTGGCCCTCGCACCCGCAGCCTTCTGGGCCCGGAGGCTCCGCCTCAGATTCGATACGAATCCGCCGAAGAAGGCAAACCACACCAGGAGGATTCCGAAGAGGACGAAGAGGAATATCTGATACCTGGCGTTGAACGCCATGGGATTCTGGAAATACTCCATGGCGAGAAGGCCCGCGTAGAGGGACATCACGGCGAACACGACTGCCAGATGCTGCCTGAGACTCAGGGCCAACAACCCAAAAGAAAAGGGTGGC
>JBBIHT010000162.1:0-5325 GCA_037446845.1 Geothrix sp.
ACGGGGCCAGCAGGAAGAGCCAGAGAACGGCCGCCACCGAGGGATCCAATCCGATCAGGACAGGAGCGGTCAGGAGCAATGCACCGAGGAGTGCGCTCGCATGGGGAGGGACCTGCCTGCGGCGCAGGGCCTCCTCCCACAGGTGGCGCAGGACATTCCGGTATCTCAGGGCCATGGTCAGGGCCCAACCCCAGAGGAGCATGGTGGCCATGAGCCTCAGCATGCCCAGGTGCTGGATCAGCCAGAGCCATCGGTGGACGGGGTGATCCAGGCGAATGCGAGTCAGCCGGAGCAGGTCGGGGAAGCTCCAGAGCCAGCCCTTGAGGCCTTCCTGACGCATGAGGATGATACGGGTTCCCAGGATCGTGGGGTGATCCGTGGCCCAGCGTTCCACGGACCGGAGTGCCTCCAGCCCTAGCGCAGGGTTCCCCTGAGCACCCTGCTGCCGGGCCCAGAAGGCGATGGCCTCGATCAGGGGGGTCACATCCATCGTGGAGTAGGACCGCCTCAGCACCTCCACTTCCAGCTGGGCGGACAGCACGGCTTCAGCATCCCGTTTCAGCAGGGCGGTCTTCAGGTGCTCCGCGCGGTGGCTCAGGGCAATGGCGGGGAGGGATTCCGGGGCGACCGGGGTGGCTACCGTCTCGGGAACTTGGGGCCTGAGGCCCGTGGCGACGCCTGCTGCACCCAGGAGGACGGAAAACACCAGGAGCACGGACGCCAACCGTGTGGCCCGCAGAACGGAGATGCCGACTGGCCTCGCCGTCATGGCTGTACGGCCGGGGGGAGATGCTGGGCTGGGTTGAGGTTCATGACGCGCATCCTCAGGTCGTAGAGGATCTCCTCCAGCTGCCGGGTTTCTGTTTCCGTGCGAGTCGTCTCCGTCTTCGCCTTGAGCACCGTGAGCAGGTCCACATAGAAGCGCGCCACAGTTGGATTGGCGGGTGGAACTTCCTTCATCATGGGGTGGGGGACCCCAAGGGCCATCAGCGCTTGTTCAGCCAATAGATGGATCAGGGCTGCCAAGGAGGCTTCTGGCACGGTGGGACTCATGGGCTACCTCAAACACTTTCAGGAGTTGTCTGCCCGGAAGACTAACACAGCCCTCTTTTTCCTGCATCCATCTCGAAAGGACGCCCTCTCCTGGAGCTCCTGGAAAGGACTGGACCTGCTTTTGACGAAAAGCACTCGGCAGAATGGCGACCCCATGAAACGATGAATGGGTTTGGAGGAACCCCATGCGCCGAATCCTTCCCGCGCTGCTGATGACAACCGCCTGCCTGCTGGTCCAGGCCGAACAGACGGGCCGAATTTCAGGCAAGGTGCTCGCCAAGGATGGCAAACCTGTGGCGGGGACCAAGATCACCCTGAAGCGCCTGGACCGCAACTGGACCAAGGACCTGGTCCCGGACAAGACCGGGAACTTCCTGCAGGTGGGTCTGGAGCCCAAGGAGTTCATGCTCGTAGCCAGTGCCGAGGGGTTCGTGGACTACCAGGAGCAGATCAAGATTCCCCTGGGTGATGTCCTCATCAAGAACATCACCCTGCTCACCCCGGCTGAAGCCCGCGAGGCCGCCATCGCCGGCGGGGCCGCGCAGGTCGCCCCGGAGGACCCCGCGGCCCAGAAGGATACCGAGGGTCGGGAGGCCTTCAACCAGGCCATTCCCCTCTACAACGAAGGGAAATTCGCGGAGGCCCTGCCCCTCATGGACAAGTCCTACAAGTCCCTGACCGAGGCCGCCGCCGAACTCAAGGACGAGAAGGCCAAGGCCGACCTGGCGCCCGAACTGATCAAGATCGAACGGGTGCTTGGCATTTGCATGGCCCAGGCCGGGGAGAAAAAGGCCGATGCGGAACCTTTCCTCCTGAAGGCCCTCGAGCGGAACCCGAAGGATGAGCGGGTGCTCGCCGGGCTGGTAGAGACGAGCAAGGCCAAGTCCGATAAGCCCGCTGAGCAGAAATATCTGGCCCTGCTGGAGGCGATCCAGGGGCCGAATCCAGACTTGCTCTACAACAAGGGCGTGGAAGCCTTCAACAACGGCCACACCAAGGAGGCCAAGGCCCATCTGCTGAAAACCTTGGAGGTGGCACCAAAATACGCCAAGGCCCACTACCTGCTTGGCATGGTGGAGTACGCCAACATGAACCTGAAGGGCACCAAGGAACACTTCCTCAAGTATCTGGAGATCGCGCCTACCGGAGAAAAGGCCGCCGAGATCCGGGAGATGCTCAAGGACCCTTCCCTGAAGCACATCAAGTAGCACCCATCCCGCCTGCCGTGGGGGTCCGTTCGGGGCCCCCACGGCAGGACGGGAGTTCAATTCAGGTCAAGGCTGATGGGGCAGTGGTCCGAGCCCGGCACATCGGCGTGGATGCGGGCATCCTGCACGCGATCCAGCAGGGTCCGGCTGGCCAGGAACAGATCAATCCGCCAGCCGATGTTCCGTTCCCGAGCCCCCCCGCGGGCCGTCCACCAGGTGTAAAGGCCGGGCACTTCGGGGTTCCTCTCGCGCAGGACATCCACCAGGCCCGCATCGAGGTAGCCCTTGAAATCCTCCCGTTCCTCGGGGGTGAAGCCTGGATTCCTGATGTTGTCCCTGGGACGGGCCAGATCTATCTCCTCGGGAGCCACATTCATGTCGCCAACGAGGATGATCTGCTCGCCCGCCGCCTGGTGCTGCCGCAGGAGGCCGGCAAGATCCTTGGCGAATTGACGCTTGAAGGGAAGGCGGGCCAGTCCCTGGGACGCATTCGGGAAGTACCCTCCGATGAACACGAGGCCACCCTTCCGGGAGACGATCATGCGCCCCTCGGCATCGTAGCCTTCGAACCCCAGGCCCTTCGTGTGGGTGAAGGCCAAGTCCTTCTTGGAAAGCGTGGCGGAGCCGGCATAGCCCTTCTTGCTGCTCGCGGGGAACCAGCAGATATCATAGGCGCTCTCCAGCTGGCGCCGGACCCCCAGGTCCACCTCCTCCCACTCGCTGCGGATCTCCTGGAGGGAGAGTACATCGGGCTCCGCTTCCTCGAGCCAGTCCATGAAGCCCTTCTTCAGGACCGAGCGGAAGCCATTCACATTCCAGCTGAAGAAGCGCATCACCCTCGCCTCACTTCACCAGGAATCCCGGTTGCGCATCCTCGGGTGGGGACACGAGGTAGGGCTTGCTGGCGTTGTCGCTGGCGGCCAGGAGCATGCCGTGGCTCTCGATGCCCATGAGCTTGCGGGGTGCCAGGTTCGCCACGACGACCACCAGGCGATTCAGCAACTCCGCGGGTTCGTAGGCCTTGCCGATGCCGCCCACGATGGTGCGGTGTTCCAGGCCGATATCCACCGTCATCTTGATGAGCTTGTCGCTCTTGGGGACCCGCCCGGCTTCGAGAATCCGTCCGACCCTCAGATCCACCTTGAAAAAGGTATCCGCATCCACCAGGTCGCGAATGGCTGGTACATCCAGGCTGGGCTTGGCCTCGGCATCGCTTGGGGCGGGATCGAGTTCATTCAAGGCAGTCTCCTTGTCAATGCGTTGGAAGAGGGGTTTGGGGTCGCCGATGGGGCCTATGGCGGGACCATCGAGGGCGAATCCGTGGAAGGGGGTCTCCGCCACCTGGGTGTGGTGTCCAAGGGATTCCCAGAGGGCCTGGGCCAGGTCGGGCATCACCGGGGCGACCAGCAGGGCCGTAGCGCGCAGGGTCCGATAGAGGTTCGCGAGAACGGCATCCAGCTTGGCCGCCTGGGCGGGATCCTTGGCCAGCTTCCAGGGCTCGGCCTTGACGATGTAGCCATCCAGCGCCCGGAGATGCACCCATAGCGCATCCAGGGCACCCTGGAAATCGTTGGCTCTGGCCTTCTCGAGGAAGACGGGGAAGACCCCCAGAAGCTGGGTGGCCATCTGCTGATCAAGCTCGTCCAGGACGGCGGGCATCGGCACCACGCCCATCCGGTATCGGTGGATCATGCTGAGGGTGCGAGAAGCCAGGTTGCCGAGGCCATTGGCCAGGTCAGCGTTGAGACGGTCCACAAAGCCATCAAAGGAGAAGGCCCGATCCTGGCCCACCTGCATTTCGCGCATGAAGAAAAAGCGGAGGGCATCGTTGCCGAAACGCAGGAGGGTATCGGGTCGAACCACATTGCCCCTGCTCTTAGACATCTTGTCCTCGCCCATGAGCCACCAGCCGTGGGCCAGAATGGTGGTGGGCTGGAACATCCCCGCGGCCATCAGGAAGGCAGGCCAGTACACGGCGTGGAAGCGCAGGATGTCCTTGCCCACCAGCTGGAGATCCGGTGGCCAGCCATTGGCAGGGGCGCCCGTGAGGTAGTTCAGGAGGGCGTCGAACCACACATAGATCACATGCTTTTCGTCGCCAGGCACGGGAATGCCCCAGGTGATGCTGGTGCGGCTGATGGATAGATCCTGGAGGCCCCCTTCCACGAACCGCTTGACCTCGTTGAATCGAAAGTCGGGTTGCACGAATTCGGGATGCGCCTCGTAGTACTGCAGCAGGCGATCCTGGTACGCGCTGAGCCTGAAGAAGTAGGTCTCCTCCTCCAGCTCCACCAGCTGGTGGGCGAGGCCCTGGGCCTGAAGTTCCTTGGCCTGGGTTTCCGTGACATAGGCCTCGTCACTGACGGAATAGAGCCCTTTGTAGGTGGCCTTGTAGATGTCGCCCTTGTCGAGAAGGCGCTTGAACAGGCGCTGGACCTGGGCCGTGTGATCCCCATCCGTGGTGCGGATGAACCGGGCATGAGTGATGCCCATGGCCTTCCATAGACCGGTGTAATTGGCCACCACCTCATCGGCCAACTGCTTGGGGGTGATGCCCCGGGCCGCCGCGGCCTTCTCCACCTTCTGGCCATGCTCGTCCGTGCCGGTGAGGAAGTACACCTCCTCGCCGCGCATGCGATGAAACCGGGCAATGACATCGGCCAGGACCGTCGTGTAGGTGTGGCCGATATGGGGGCGATCGTTCACATAGTAGATCGGTGTCGTGAGATAGAAGGGCTTGGCCACGGAAACTCCAGATCCACCAGTCTACCGGGAGGCGCTCAACCCTTCATCGTCCGTTTCCAGCAGGTGGCCAAGTGATCGTCCACCATGCCCACCGCCTGCATATAGGCGTACATGATGGTCGGCCCCACAAAGCGGAATCCTCTCCGCATGAGCGCCTTGCTCAAGGCCGCCGCCTCTGGGGTCACGGCCGGGACCTCGGCCAGTGTCTCGGGATGGTTCACTCGGGGTGCCCCTTCCAGGAAAGACCAGAGAAAGCCCGCAAAGCTGCCGAATCGGCCGACAACGCGCCGCCGGAGGCAAACGACCACGCCGCTATACC
>JBBIHT010000163.1:0-5312 GCA_037446845.1 Geothrix sp.
GGCCTCGGACAGGCCCACCAGGCCCAGGGCCAGGGGATCCCGCGTCCGCTCATAGACCTGCCAGCCCACCACCACGGCCTGCATCTGCATGCCCAGCGTCAGGAAGCCCATGGACACGATGAACCAGCGGAAACCCGGGCGCCTCAGGGCCGCGTAGGGATCATGCGGCGGCCGATGGCGCTCACTCATACCTGAGGGCGTCAATGACATCCAGCCGCGCCGCCTTGAGGGCCGGGAGGAAGCCCGCCGCCACGCCCACGATCCCGGAAAAACCCAGGCCCAGCATCACTGCCCAGGGCTCCGCCACGGCGGGAAGCGGGGAGAAGGTGGCCAACACCCAGATGGTGCCCAGGGCCAGGCTCACCCCCAGCAGGCCGCCGAACAGGGCCAGCACCACGGCCTCAATGAGGAACTGCCAGAGCACACTGTGCTGGGTGGCCCCCAGGGCCCGGCGGATGCCGATCTCGCGAGTGCGCTCGGTGACGCTCACCAGCATGATGTTGGAGATGCCGATGCCGCCCACCAGGAGGGAGATCCCTGCGGCCATGGCCAGGAACATGGTGAGCACGCCGGACTGCTGCTCGCTCATCTTGATCCAGTCGTCCTGCTTGCGGATGGTGAAGGGGTTGTCGTCCCGGGGGCTCACCTTCATGCGCTGGCGCAGCAGGGCGGTGATCTCCGCTTCCGCCAGGTCGGACTTGTCCTCCATGGCGCTCACCATGATGTTCTGGATGCGGTCCCGGCCCATGACCTTGCGCATCACGGTGGTATAGGGCGCCACCACCAGATCGTCCTGGTCACCCATCATGCTGGCGCCTTTCCGCTCCAGCACGCCCACGATGGTGAAGGGCATCTTCCCGATGCGGATGATCTGGCCCACGGGGGGTTCGCCATTGGGAAAGATGTTCTCCTGAACCGTCTTCCCGATGATGCAGACCTTGCTCATGGCCTTCACTTCGCCTTCGTTGAAGAAGCGGCCCTCCTCCAGTTCCCACCCGCGGATCTGGGGCCAGCCGGTGGAAACCCCCTGGACGCTCGTGAGGTAGTTGCTGTTCTGGTAGACCACCGGCTTGGAGGTGCGCACACCCGGCGAGGCGGCCACCACGCTGGTGCGGTTCAACTCCTGCTCGATCATGGCGGCGTCTTCTTCCCGCAGGCCCTCGACACTGCCCGCGGCCATGGGGCCCATGTTGCTTCTGCCGCCGCCACCATTGAAAACCATGAGCATGTTCGAGCCCATGTTCTGGATGATGGCCACCGAGGCGCGCTTGGAGCCCTCCCCGATGCCGATCATGGCGATGACGGAACCCACACCGATGATGATGCCGAGCATGGTGAGGAAGGCCCGGGTCTTGTTGCGGGTGATGGCGAACAGGGCCAGCTTGATGAACTCGAGAATCCGCATGATGAACCTCAGCGCCGAGGCATGCCCCCCAGCGGGGAGGCGCCCTTCAGTTCGGCTTTTTTGGTATCCTCCGCACCCACCAGAATGGCCATGCCTTCCGTCACCTGCTCGCCACTGACTTCGGTGAACTGCCCGTCACTGATGCCCGCCTTGACGGGGAGGGCCTTGGGTTTGCCCGCCTCCAGCAGCCAGATCCGATCCTCTCGCTTGCTCACCATGCCCCGCATGAAGGGACCGCCCCCCCCGCGAGGGGCACCTGCGGCGGCAGCGCCGGAGGGGTTCCCGCCGGACCGGGCCTGGCCGCCGTTGTTGGCCTTGGGAGTCTCATCCTTGACGAAGGCCGCCGGGTTGAAGCGCAGGGCGGCATTGGGCACGCGGAGGACATCGCGGCGGCTCTGGGTGAAGACGGTCACATTGGCGGTCATGCCCGGCAGCAGGGCGAAGGTGCCCCGGTACACCGAACTGCCCGCGGGGATGTACCGGGCCGTGCCATTGGCTGGCCCCGCGCCGCCCGGCGCCTGCGCCCCACGCTCCCGAACCCGCTTGAGGAAAGCCTCCCGGGTGGTTCCTGGCGGCAAGTGCCCCTTGGCCCGCTCCCAGGCCGCCGCCAGATCCGGGCCGGGGCCGGCGCCCCGCGGATGCCTACCCTCAGAGGAGGACGCGGGCCCGGGATTGGGCGCCGGGGCGGCATCCCTGGGCTCATTGTCCACTTCCATGACGACCTTGTAGGTCACCACATTCTGGGCCACGATGGGTTCCAGGCGCACTTCGCTCACGGCGCCCCGGAACTGCTTGTCCGGGAAACTGTCCACGGTGAAGAAGGCCCGCTGGCCCACTTGCACCTGGCCAATATCCGCCTCGTCAATGCTGGCCTCGACCTTCATCTTCGCCAGGTCCTGGGCGATGGTGAATAGGTTGGGCGTATTGAAGCTGGCGGCCACGGTCTGGCCCACATCTACCGCCCGGGCGACCACCACGCCATCCACGGGGGCCTTGATGGTGCAGTAGCTGAGGTTCACCTGGGCCCGCACCAGGGCGGCCTTGGCGGATTCCAGGTTGCCCTTGGCGGTCTTCAGGGCCGTGGCCTTGGCATCTAGATCCTGTTCGGCCACCAGGCGATCCGCAGCTAGGCGCTTGGTGCGCTCGTGGTCGGCCTTGGCATTGTCGTAGCTGGCCTGGGCCCGCAAGAGGCTGGCTTCCGCATCCTTGAGCTGGGCGTCCCAGATGGTGGGATCAATCTGGGCGATGACCTGACCCTTCTTCACCAGGCTGTTGAAGTCCGCGAACAGCCCCGTGACGGTACCGGAGACCTGGGTGCCCACGGGCACCTGCACCAGGGCATTCAGGGTGCCAGTGGCGCTGATGCGCTGGTTGAGGTTGCCCTTCTCGACCTTGGCCGTGCGCCACTGGACCTTGTCAGCGGGTTTGCGCAGGGCCCACCAGACGCCGCCCGCCGCCAGGGCCACGCCGATTCCAGCACCGATCCAGGTCTTCCGATTCATGGTGTCCCGCTCCGAATGTAAGAGAGCCCTTGGGCCCCGAAGCCCAGCTTCGCATGACGAGGTATAGACCGCCAAAAGCGGTTCCCGGTTGAGGGCCTTGTTTCATGGCGCCGGCTAGTGGAGGAGACCGAGGCCTTCCACGATGGCCCGCCGGGCGAAGCCATCGAGCAGGAACGCCTGGAGCAACCCGCCCGCCAGCACCATGGCCGCCGCCACCAGCACCGAGGCGCCAGCCAGGGGAGCCTCCACCGCAGGCCGGTCTGAGGCCAGCCGCTCGGCCTCGGCGCTGGGCGCCTGCAGGAACAGGGCCACCACCAGGCGCAGGTAGTAGTAGACGGACACCAGGCTGGCCAGGACGCCGAGGATGGCCATGCCCACATGGCCCGACGCCACCAGTTCCCTGAAGATGAAGTACTTGCCGTAGAAGCCGCCCATGGGCGGGATCCCCGCCAGGCTCAGCATGAGGATGACGGCGCAAAAGCCCATGGCGGGCCGCTTCCAGCCCAGGCCGCGCAGGTCCTCGAACGAGGTCTCGTCGCCGACCTTGCCGAACACGGTGAGCAGGCCGAAGGCGCCCATGTTCATGGCCAGGTAGATGATGAGGTAGAAGAGCATTCCTTCGTAGGCTGCCGGCGTCCCCGCCACCAGCCCCAGGAGGAGATAGCCCGCATGGCTGATGCTGGAGTAGGCCAGCATGCGCTTCACATTGGTCTGCACCAGGGCGGTGAGGTTGCCCAGGACAAGGGTGGCCACCGCGACCACCGCGACCGCTGCCTGCATCTTCACGGTCACCCCGCCCAGGGGCGTCAGGGTCGCGGGAAAGATGCGGATCAGGGCGAAGAGGGCCACCCCCTTGGTGGCCACGGACATGAAGCCGGCGATGGGATGGGGGGAAGCCTCGTAGGCATCCGGTGTCCACTGATGGAAGGGCACGGCGGAAACCTTGAACAGAAAGCCCAGCAGCAGGAGGGCCGCCCCCACCAGAACCAGGGGATCCAGGGCCAGACCCTGGGCCTTGAGGGTCAGGGCGGCGGCAGCCAGATCCAGGGTGCCGCTCAGGCCGTAGAGCAGCACACCGCCCATGAGGAAGCAGGCGGAAGCCACGGCGCCGGTGAGAAAGTACTTCATGCCGCCTTCCGCCGCCTCGGGCCTGAACCGAACGGTACCCACCAGGGCGTAGAGGGGCAGGCTGAACAGCTCCAGCCCCAGGAAGAGCATGACGAAATGGCTGGTGGAGGCGAACAGCATCATGCCCACCACCGAGAACAGCAGGAGCGACAGGCTCTCGCCCTTGACCCAGCCCTCCTGGTGGAAGTGATCCCAGCTCTGCAGCAGGGTCAGGGCCGCGGCGACCACGGTGAAAATGCCGGCGAACTGGGCCAGGCGATCCATGCGCAGCTGGTAGAAGCTGGGCTGGGCTGCGGTTGTCCACAGGTCCGTGAGGTACCAGAACGAGGCACCCACCGCCAGCAGGGCCGTGGCGAACATCGCGGCCCGGATCCATTTGGTCGAGGCCTGATCCCTGTCCAGGGACATGAGCGGAATGAGGCAGGCGCCGAGGGCCGGAAAGATCAGGGGCAGCAGGGCCGCCCACTGGCTGGGAGAAAAGGCCGCGGGGTTCATCGGCTCACCTCCGGGGAAGCGGTGCTCGCGGGGCCGTGGTCGTGCCCTGCCCTCTCCGCAGAGACGGCCTGGACAGCGGGCTTCAAGTGGAAGGGGCGGGGCTCAGGGGCATTCAGATCCTTGAGCATCGCCGCCACCGGGGCCTCGCTGGCCGCCACAAAGGTCCGCGGATGCAGTCCCATCCAGAAAATCAGGACGACCAGAGGCAGCATCACGGCGACCTCCCGGGCATTGAGATCCGTGGAAAGGTGATGGGTCCCACTATCCTCGTCCAGGTTTTCCGGCCCCCAGAAGACTCGCTTGAACATCCATAGCATGTACACAGCGCCCAGAAGGATGCCCGCCGTGGCGAGCACCGCGAAGGGGCGTCCCCAGCCAAAGCCGGACAGGAAGGTGCCGTTGAGAATCCAGAACTCGCCCACGAAACCGTTGGTCATGGGCAGGCCGATGGCGCTGAGGGTCACGATGAAGAAGAACAGGGTGAACACCGGCATCTTCATGGCCACGCCGCCGAAATCCGAAATCATGCGGGTGTGGGCCCGGTCATAGAGCATCCCCACCAGGATGAACAGCGCGCCCGTGCTGATGCCGTGGTTGAGCATTTGGAGCATGGCGCCCTGGGTGCCGATCACCGTGAATGAGGCCAGCCCTAGCATCACGAACCCCATGTGGCTGACGGACGAGTAGGCCACCAGTTTCTTGATGTCCCGCTGCACCATGGCCACCAGGGCGCCATAGCTGATGGCCAGCACACTCAGCAGGGCGATGGGCTTGGCGTAGTG
>JBBIHT010000164.1:0-5305 GCA_037446845.1 Geothrix sp.
CAGCCAGGAGTGGATGATGCCATCCCCGGGTTTCAGGGAGACGCCGCCTCGGTGGGTGATGAACGGCGGCAGCTCGCGGTGGTTCTTCACATCCACGGGCTTGGGATAGGGAGCGGTGTGGCAGAAGGACTGCATCACCATGTCGGCCGAGAACTGCAGGCAGGCAAGATCCTTCAGTTCGTCCCGGGTCATGGGTCCCGTGGTGTCCTGGGACCCCACGGTGGTCATCCTGGGCTCGCAGTAGGTGCCGGGGCGAACGCCCTGACGGCCGCAGGCGCGGCCCACGATTTTCTGGGCCAGGGAGTAGCCCTTGCCGGTGTCGGCGGGCTCGGCCGCGAGACGGAAGGCGGTGGAGGGTGGCAGGCCCAGGGCCAGCCGAGCCCGGGCCGTCAGGGCGCGGCCGATGATCAGCGGGATGCGGCCGCCCGCGCGGACCTCGTCGAGGATGACCTCAGACTTGATCCTGAATTCCGCGATGACCTGGCCGTTCTTCAGTGCCCTGCCTTCATAGGGGCGCAGCTCGATGGTATCCCCCATGTCCATGCCGTTCACATCCAGCTCGATGGGCAGGGCGCCGGAATCCTCCATGGTGTTGAAGAAGATGGGTGCGATCTTGCCCCCCAGGCAGACACCACCAAAGCGCTTGTTGGGCACGAAGGGGATGTCCTCTCCTGTGAACCAGAGCACCGAGTTGGTGGCGGACTTGCGCGAGGATCCCGTGCCCACCACATCGCCCACATAGGCCACCAGGTGGCCCTTGGCCTTCAAAGCTGCCAGTTGCTTGATGGGCCCTATCTTGCCGGGCTCGTCGGCCTCGATGCCAGGCCGGGGGTTCTTCAGCATGGCCAGGGCGTGCAGGGGGATATCGGGGCGGCTCCAGGCGTCTGGGGCTGGGGACAGATCATCGGTATTGGTTTCGCCAGTCACCTTGAAGACAGTCACCGTCAGGCTGGGGGGCACTTCGGGCCGGCTGGTGAACCACTCGGCTTCGGCCCAGGATTTCAGCAACCCTTGGGCGTTGGCATTGCCGCCATCCGCCTTGGCTTTCACTTCCTCGAAGGCGTCGAAGACCAGCAGGGTCTTCTTCAGGCCCTCGGCGGCCAGGACGCCGACCTTGGCATCGTCCAGCAGGTCAATGAGGGGCTTCACATTGAAGCCGCCGAGCATGGTTCCGAGAAGTTCGGTGGCCTTCTCCCGGGACACTAGAGGGCACTGCTCCGCGCCCTTGGCCAAACCAGCCAGGAATCCGGCCTTCACGCGGGCCGCATCGTCCACGCCAGCTGGCACCCGGTGAATGAGGAGGTCCAGCAGGAAGGATTCCTCGCCCTTGGGCGGTGCCGCCAGCAGGGCGATGAGGCCCTGGGTCTGGGCCTCGGTGAGGGGCAGGGCTGGGATGCCCAGAGCGGTTCGTTCGGCGGCTTGCTGGCGATAGGCTTCGAGCACGGTCAACTCCTGTGGAGGAAGGGAAGGTCGGCGGAAGCGCTCATTCTACATCCGGCCTGCCTGGGCATCCGTCAAGGTTGCCGGGCTCAACCCCGGTCGCCAGCAGGCCGATGAAGCCTTCAGTAGTCTGCGGGGGCAGCATGGCCATTAAACGGGTGCGCGTGGCTGATCTCAAGCCAGGCATGTACGCCCACGATCTCAACTGTCCCTGGCTGCAGCACGGCTTCCTGCGCCAGCAGTTCCTCATCAAGGATGGAGACCAGATCCAGAAGATGAAGCGGCAGGGTCTCGACGCGATCTACATTGATACCGACCGGGGCGATGATCTGGCCGGCGCCCCCACCGAGGCCGAGATCAGCCAGGAGCTGGAGCAGCGGCTCCAGGGTTCAGCCCAGGATGGGCCTGCCCTGGTCCCGGCCCAGGTGGCCCAGCGGGCAGAAGCGGTTGCCGCCCGGCGAATCCTCAACGAGGCCACCGGCGTGGTCAATGACCTGCTCCAGGATGTGCGCCTGGGGCGGCAAGTTGATGTGGCCAAGGCGGGCCCCCTGGTCCACGAGATCAATGCCTCCGTGTTGCGCAATCCAGGCGCCCTGCTGAGCCTGTGCCGCATCAAGGAGGCCGATTCGTACACCTTCCAGCACTCGGTCAGCATCTGCGCCCTGCTGGTGTCCTTCACCCATGCCCTGGGCATGGAGGCGGCCACGGTGGAAGAGGCCGGTCTGGGGGGCCTGCTCCACGACATCGGCAAGATGAAAATCCCGGGCGAAATCCTCAACAAGCCGGGGAAGCTCACCGAGGATGAGTTCGTGATCATGAAATCCCACGCGGCCATCAGTCGTGACCTGCTCATCGGGGTGCCCGGCGTTTCGGGGATGGCCATCCAGATAGCGGGTGAACACCACGAGAAGATGGCGGGCGGCGGCTACCCTCTTGGCATCGCGGGCGAAGCGATCTCCCAGATCGGGCGCATGACGGCCATCGTGGATGTGTACGATGCCCTCACCTCGAACCGCTGCTACCACAAGGGCATGGAGCCCTCCGAGGTGCTCAAGAAGCTGCTGGAATGGAGCGGAACCCACCTGGACGGTGAACTGGTGCAACGGTTCATCCGGGCCCTGGGCATCTATCCCGTGGGCTCCCTGGTGCGCCTTGGCAGTGGCCGCCTCGCCGTGGTGGTGGAGCAGGGCGAGGATCTGCTGCGGCCAACGGTGCGGGTGGTGTTCGATGCGAACCGCAAGATCCGCCTGCAGCCCAGGGACCTGAACCTGGCCCATGCCAGCGAACAGATCGATTCCTATGAGGAGCCTGGCCAGTGGAGCTTGAAGGCGGAGGAATTCCTTGTCCCGACCGCCTAGCCCTTGCGCAGTTCCGCACTGAAGGCATCGAGCGCCCGGTAGTAGGGTTCGATGCTGGGGATGAAATGGCGTTCTCCGGCGGCGTGGGGGCCGGTGCCGGCCTGGCCCCAGACCACGGCCTGGCCCTCGGGGGCGAAGCGAGCCGAGGTGCCGGCCCCCTTGCGACCCAGGCGCACCTCACCTCCGGCGGTGGTGATACCGGCCAGCAGGGCCCGCAGGTAGGGGTTGTCGGGTGCGCAGGCGACGCCCGGCTCCCAGGCCGAGGGCAGGAATTCCAGATGCTGCCCGGCGGCCAGGGACTCGATCTCGGCGCGCAGCTGCATGACATCATCCTGGGGAACGGGGCGGATCTCCACGCCCAGCACGCCGCGATCAGCCGTGATGTTGTAGATGCCCGGCGTGCCCACCTGGATATAGGCGAAACGGGCCAAGGTCTGCCAGCCGTCCGCTGCCTGCAGAGTCAGGTGCGAGGCGAACAACTTGCCCAGGGCCTCGCGGGCCCCCAGGAGGCGCTCGGTGAGATCCGCACCGCCCGCCAGGCCGCTGTGGCCACGGGTACCATGGGCCACCAGTTCGAACCGGAGCACCCCACGATTCTGGGTGCATACCTCGCCCCACAGCTCGGTGCCTTTTTCACCCGTGCGCTCGCCCGCGATGAAGAAGGCGGGTGCATAGCCCGACTCCTCCTTCAGCACCTTCAGCACATGGGGGGTACCCATGGATTCCAGCTCGCCGTTTTCCTCGTTGCCCACCAGCAGAAGGTTGACGGGGGGATAGGGCGCGCCCTGCTTCAGGGTGTCCTTCATCCACACCAGGTAGGTGGCGACCACAGTCTTCATATCCGCGGCACCGCGGCCCCAGAGGTAGTCGCCCTCGACCCTGGGCTCGAACTGGCTGTCATCCGGTTCCGGCGCCACCACATCGAAGTGGCCGCAGAGCATGGCGGGCGCCTGCTCGCCGCCAGGGAAATGGGCCAGCAGGGCCGGGAAGGGGCCATCGTTGAAGGTGCGTACGGGGACGCCGTGGTTGCGGAGGTAGTCGTAGATCACCGTGGCGGCGCGCTGCACCTCCCGCAGCCGTTCCTGGGGGCAGGCGGTGACGCTGGGGATGCGGATCAGGCGCTGGGCCTTGGCGAGGATCTCGGCGGTCTTGTTGGCATAGATGGGTTCCACGAGACTGGCCGCGGAAGCCTGGAAGCGGATCGGCACCTGGGGATCCAGGTGCACTTCTTCCCTGGCCCGTTCGAGGAAATCCAGGAGCTTGGCCGCTTCGCCCGGCAGATCGGCCGGATGCGCAACGAGGGCTTCCACCTCGCGCTGGACCTGGATCTGTCGGGCCTCGGCCAGACCCACCAGCAACTCGGCTGGAACGATGTCGGAGGTACCCAGCTTGGCCTGGAGTCCCTGGCGGATGACTTCCGCCGTGCTGGGGGCGCCCTTGGCCATGAGGCGCAGGGGTTCCAGGTCGTTCCACATGTCCAGGGCCTCGGCCAGCGGACGCAGCTCAGTCAGGGTCCAGGCGAGGAACGCGCGCATGGCCACGGGCTTGGCGGTAAGTGGATCCTCGATGACGGCGCGCAGGCCCTCCCGGGCTGCCAGCTCCTCGTTGCGCCGGGCGCGCTGGATGTCCTCGGCGTCGTAGCGGAAGGCCCGCCCGAAATCCGGGTCGGCGTAGAAACGCAGGAGCAGGAGGTGCTTCAGGGTGAGGTTGGCCACATCCAGGGACAGGTCGTGGCCGGGATCGTCCGTGCGCACCTCCACGCGGGCCATGGGCAGGTCAATGCGGGCGAAAAGATTCTGGCGCTCGATCTGCAGCGCCATGTTCTCCACATTCGGGGCTGAGCCGGTGGTGAACAAGCCTCGGGCGTAGATGTCGTGGAGCTGGTCACTGGTGACCTGGATGAGCCGCTCGACGGGTTCCGCCTGGGAGCGGGCGCGCACGGGGATCCAGTTGTTGTTGCCGAAGCGAACGCCGGTGCGCACGAGTTCGTAGGAGAGGCGCAGGTAGTCGGCATGGCTGCGGTTGAGATCGGGTACATCGAGGGCAGGTGGGTTGGGAAAGGTGAGGTTGCGCACGGACTCCAAGGGCGTGAGGCGCACCACGGGGCGGCCGTTTTCCTCGCTGGCCTGCAACGGCGTACTGGCGCTGGTGGCGATGAAGAGCGCCGCGAAGGCCCGCATGAGGCGCGTGCCGGTGATGTAGACCTGGTTCTTGTAGTCGTCCAGGTGGCGGTCTCCGCGTTCGGAGGCGGGCAGGTGCATGAAATCCCAGGCCAGCATGGGTTCGGGCAGGCTGAGGTTGGAATGGGTGCCCGCCGTGGCCAGTTCGGTGCCGTACAGGTCCACGCAGTGCTGCAGGTAGCGGCGCTTGGCCAGGTGCCAGGATTCCGGTACGCAATCGGGACCGATCCTGGGCAGCACCAGGAGATTGCCATGCCAGTGGTAGAGGGGTTTCCCGAAGGCCTGGCCGGCCTTGTGCAGCGCGTTGATGAGGGCCGCCTCCAGCAG
>JBBIHT010000165.1:0-5302 GCA_037446845.1 Geothrix sp.
GGCCGCGGGCACCATCGCGGGCCACATCCTGGAGTGCGGCGCCCAGAGCACCGGCGGCAACTTCAGCCGCTGGTGGGAGGTGCCCGAGCTGTGGAAGGTGGGCTACCCCATTGCGGAAGTCTCGGAGGACGGCACCTTCGTCATCACCAAGCACCCGGATACCGGTGGCATGGTCACGGTGGACACCGTGAGCGAGCAGTTGCTCTACGAGATGGGCGATCCCCACAACTACATCACCCCCGATGTGGTGGCGGATTTCACCAGCATCCGCCTGGAGCAGGCCGGGCCGGACCGGGTGCGCGTCTTCGGCATCCAGGGCAAGCCCCGCACGCCCTTCCTGAAGGTCTCCGGCGCCTACCTGGGCGGCTACAAGGCCACGGGTCAGCTCACCCTCTGCGGGCCACGCGCCCTGGAAAAGGCCCAGCTCTGCGCGGAGATCGTATGGCAGCGACTCAGGGCCGCGGGTTGCGAGTACCAGCACAGGGATGCCGAGTTCCTGGGCAGCAGCACGGTCCATGCGGGCATCGCACCGGCCCCGGTGGACCCGGCGGAGATCGTCCTGCGCCTCAGCGTGAAGGATGCCGACCGGAAGAAGGTGGAGCGCTTCGGCCGCGAGCTCGCCCCCCTGGTCACCGCCGGCCCCGCAGGCGTCACGGGCTTCGCCGGTGGCCGCCCCAAGGCCCAGGAAATCGTCGCCTACTGGCCGGCCCTGCTGCCCCGGGAGCTGGTGTCGTGGCAGGTGAGTACCGCAGAGATCTAGCCGGCCCGCCAACTCTGACTGGCCGTCGGAAGCACTTTTCAACCTTGCATCCAAGGCCCGATCCACCATCCTTGTTTCCATCGGCTCCGGGAGGTCCCATGCGTTCGACTGTCTCACTCACCCTCGGTTCCCTCGGCATCCTCACCCTGCTGGCCTGCTCCAGCTCCAGCAACAACTCCGGTCCTGTTTCCAGCTACCTGGTGAACGCCATTGCCGTCGGGGATCTGGACGGCAATGGACTGCCCGACATCCTGGGCGTGGTATCCCGCGATGTGGATGGACAGCCGGCCCAGGGTTATGTGTCCACACGCCTGCAAAACCCGGATGGCAGCTTCGTGTTGCCGACCCGCTTCGGCCTGGGCCGCGCCCCCGCCAACCTCGCCATCGCGGATGTGGATGGCGACGGGCGGCTGGATCTGGTGGCCGCCAACGCCGAGGATCAGACGGTCAGCGTCCGCCTCGGGGATCCTACCCGGCCAGGGTTCTTCCTGCCCGCCCTGGTGCTGGCCACACCGAACCGCACACCGCTGGATGTGGCGGTGGGCGACCTGAACGGGGACGGCCTGCCCGATCTGGCCGTGGCCACCAGCGCCCCCGTCGGCAGCACCTCCCTGCCCGTGACGGCGGCAGCAGTCACCGTGTTCCTCCAGATCGTGCCGATCAACCCCGCGCCTTCAACGGTGAGCTTCGGGCCTTCTGCCACCTTCACGGTGGCCGGGGACCCCCAGGCCGTGCTCATCGCCGACCTGGAAGGGGATGGCCGTCAGGATCTGGCCGTGGCCACCGCCACCAACAGCGTGTCCGTGCTGCTGCAGACTCCGGCCGGCACCCTGGCCTCAGCCACCGATTTCCCCACCGGCATCCAGCCCGTGGCCATCAAGGCGGCGGATCTCAATGGCGATGGCCTGCTCGACCTGGTGACCGCCAATTTTGGGGCGGCCCTCAGCCCCAACAACCAGGGGCTAAGCGTGCTGCTGCAAACCACTCCAGGCACCTTCGCTGCCCCTATGCACTACCCCACCGGGTACCGCGCCTCGGCCCTGGCTGTGGGCGACCTCAACGGCGATGGCAAGCCTGATATCGCCGTAGCCTGCGCGGGCTTGCCGGGCGATCCAGGCGCCGTTTCGGTCCTGCTGCATACCGCCCCCGCCGCCGCCGCGCCGGGCACCTACCTGGGGGCAGTCAACTACCCGGGGGCCTGGGGCCCCATGGGTGTGGCCATCGCCGACATGGATGGCGATGGGTTGCCCGATCTGGTGGTGGCGGATGGCGACATCACCGTGCGCTTCAACCGCACCACCGTGCCGGGCACCTTCGATCCCCCCCGCTTCTTCTACAATTGACTTGAAAAAGCCCCGGGTCCCGGGGCTTTTTCGACGCAAGTGGGGAATCTGCTCAGCCGAGGCTGACACTGATCTTGCGTGGCCGAACCTCCGGTCGCTTGGGCACCATGAGGGTGAGCACGCCGTTGCGGAGTTCCGCCACCACTTTTTCGCCTTCCACATCCTCGGGCAGGGTGAAGGTGCGGCTGAATTGGCCGTGGCTCCGTTCCGACAGATGGATGCGCTCGCCTTCCTTCAGCGCCTCATCCTCGCGCTTGCCGGCCACGGTGAGCCGGGTACCCTCCAGGCTGATTTCCAGGTCGGACTCGAGGATGCCAGGCAGATCCGCCCTGAACTGGTAGGCGTCCGGCGTCTCCTTCACATCGAAACTGGGCATGAAGGCGATGGCGGGCGAGGCCAGGTCGTAATCCTGGAGGGGATCCCAGCGCAGAAAGTCGCGCATGAGGCGGAAGGGCTCCAGCGTGGCGGCGGTGGCCGGAAGGGCCTGGGGATTGCGGGTTCGAAGGATGGTCATGGGTTCCTCCTGTGAAGTGAAGGGATTCATGGCATCCGCAAGGGGTATGACATGAAATCCGAATAAAATCTTAGTGCTTGTTAGTCATGTGTCAACCCCGATAACATCATTTTTCTAAACCGATGCTTTTCAAGACTTGACTTGGTATGAGCCCCGGCTAGATTTGGGGCCATACCGGAGGAGCCATGCGTCGAAGCCTCTTCATCCTCGGTCTGGTGAGCCTGGGCCTGCTGGCGGGCTGGTGCGGCCACGCCTTCGCCCCCCTCCCGGTCCGGGCGCGGCCCGTGACGCCCAGAGGTGCCCTGCTGGATTGGGAGAAGGCCTCGGTGCAGCGGTTCAGGGAGGCCGCTCCCAGCGTGGTCTACATCACCACCACCGAGGAGCGGGCCCGGGATTTCTTCGGCATGGAGGTGGTGGAAGTGCCCGCGGGTTCGGGCACGGGGTTCATCTGGGACGAGCAGGGTCATGTGGTGACGAATTTTCATGTGATCCAGGGGGCCACCCGGGCCTTCATCACCCTGGGCGATGGCAGCCGCCACGAGGCATCCTATGTGGGCGGCGCGCCGGACAAGGATCTGGCCGTGCTGCTGCTCACGAAGACGCCCGCCCGGCTGCGGCCCATCCCCATCGGCAGCAGTGCCGATCTTCAGGTGGGCCAGGGGGTGCTGGCCATCGGCAATCCCTTCGGCCTGGACCAGACCCTCACCACGGGGGTGGTGTCAGCCCTGGGCCGCGAAATCCAGAGCGCCACGAGGCGGCGCATCACGGGCGTCATCCAGACCGACGCCGCCATCAACCCCGGCAACAGCGGCGGGCCCCTGCTCGATAGCGCGGGCCGCCTGGTCGGCGTGAACACCGCCATCCAGAGCCCCAGCGGCGCCAGCGCCGGCATCGGCTTCGCCGTCCCTGTGGACACGGTGAACCGCGTGGTGCCCCAGCTCATCGCCCGGGGCAAGCTGGAGCGCCCCGACCTGGGCTTCGAACCCCTGGAACCCCGGCTGGTGGAGCGAGCCTTCGGCCCCCTGAAGGGCGTCATGGTGGGCAGGGTCTATCGCGGCGGCGCCGCAGCCCGGGCCGGGCTTCAGGGCGTAGGCGCCGCGGGCCGGAGCGTGCTCCCAGGAGATCTCATCCAGGGCGTCAATGGCCATCCCGTGGAGGACTGGGACGGTCTGTTGGATATCGTGGAGGCCTTGCCTCCGGGCAGCACGGTGCCGTTGACGATCCAGCGCCAGGGGCGGGCGATGCGAATGGAGTTCCGGCTGGAGGCCGCGCGGGAGTAGCGGAGTCAGCGGAACCTGCTGGCCGTTTGGGGAAGCGGTGGTTCCCCCGGATCACGCTCAGCCCTGGATCCACACCGGCTCCAGCCCCAGTAGCTGGATGACGGCCGCGCGCCCGCGGGGACCGGCGTCCACGGTGAACTCGTTGACCCAGGCGTTCACATAGCGGCCAATCATGTCGCGGTCCATGCCGCGGCCGAAGGACTGGCTGTAGTCCACGCTCTCCCAGTGGCGGGCCCGGGCCATTTCCACGCTCTTGCGCATGAGGATGGCAAACCGCTGCTTCACCTCGGCGGGCAGGTCCTTCCGAATGGCGTTGCCCCCCATGGGCAGCGGCAGATCGTAGGCGTGCTTGAACCAGGCGCCCAGATCCACCACCAGCCGCAGGCCCGCATCGTGGTACAGGAGCTGGCTCTCGTGGATGAGCAGGCCCGCGTCATAGCGCCCCTCGGCCACAGCGGGCAGGATCTGGTCGAAGGGCAGCAGCTCGACGGTGGGCTCGAAGCCGTGCTCGGCGCACCACTTGCGCAGGGAGAGGTAGGCGCTGGTGCGCCGCCCCGGGATGGCGATGGTCAAGCCCCGCAAGGCAGCGGCCTCCAGGGGCGTCCGGCTCACCACCAGGGGGCCAGTGCCCTCCTGGATGCTGGACCCGGCCGTCAGCAGATCGTAGCGATCCCGCAGTTCGGGATAGGCGCCAAAGCTGATGGCCGTCACCTCATAGCGCCTCTCCAGGGCCTCGGCGTTCAGGGTTTCGATATCCTTGCGGATGAATTCGATGTCGAAACCGTCGCTGTCCAGCCAACCCAGGGCCAGGGGCGCCATCATGTAGGCGTCGTCGGAATCGGGGCTGTGGGCAACGGTGAATGTCATGGCGGACCTCTCCTTCACTTCAGCACAGAATGATGCCCAAGCGGCAGGGCTGCTCCGGGGACCGGCGGCCTGTGACCTTGCCAGATCGTCGAGACTCACTTCCTCTTCTGAACGGACTAAACGCCTGGGCCCCGTCCTTCGTGTATTGAGGTATCCTCACCTCCCTGGAGAAACCATGCAAAAAATTGGAATCCTGGCCAGAATGGCCCTCGGCATTGTGGCCCTTGCCCTGCCATCCACCGCCCTGGCGGCGGGAAAGGCCGGGGTCCTGGGCAAGGCCCCGGCAGGCCCCACCTACGGATCCTTCGGGTTTGATGTGGCAGGCATGGATCGCCGTGTGGCCCCCGGCGAGGATTTCGCCCGCTTCGCCAATGGCACCTTCCTGGACCACCTCGCCATCCCCGCGGACAAGTCGAACTATGGAATGTTCACCCGGCTGAGGGATCTCAGCCAGGAACGAACCCGAACCATCATCGAGGCCGCTGCCGCCCAGAAAGACAGGAAGGCCGGCTCGGAAACCCAAAAGGTGGGTGATTTC
>JBBIHT010000166.1:0-5292 GCA_037446845.1 Geothrix sp.
AGGGCCACCGCCAGGGCCTCCAGGCTGGCAGCCGGGATGGAGAAGGGCAGTTGAAGGCTGGCGAGGCGAGCCACCAAGTCCGGGTCGCCCAGCAGGTAGCCCAGGCGCCAGGAGGCCGAGGCCAGGGCTTTGCTGAAGGTGCGCAGCAGGATCAGGTTCGGGAATCGGTCCACGGCCAGACGGTGGGTGCCGGGCGCGAATTCGGCATAGGCCTCGTCCAGTACCACCAGGGGAGGATCAGGTCGCGCCGCAGCCGCCGCCAGCAAGGGCTCCAGGGCTCCCGGGGGCAACCAGGCGCCGGTGGGATTGTTGGGCAGGGTCAGCCAGAGCTGGCGACAGCCCAGGGCCTGGAACCAGGGTTCCAGGGGGAATCTCATGCCCACGGGGACCGGGTGCACCCGGCCGCCATGACGCCGGATCAGGAGCGGATAGAGGCTGAATCCGGGTTCGGGGATGGCCACTGCATCCCCCGCCGATAGCCCTCCCAGGGCCACCAGGTCCAGCAGGGCACCGCTGGAAGGACCCAGCAGCAGGCCCCCTTCGGGGGCTCCCAGCCGCTGGCGCAGGCGCTCTGTGAGTTCTTCCTGGCGCTCAGGGTAGTGGTGGTAGGGGAGGCGCCGAAGGCGCGCCAGGAGATCCTCCCGGGCGGCTTCAGGCCAGTCATTGGGGGCTTCGTTCATGTGCAGGCGCGCTCCTCCCCGGCGCTCCCGTGGGCGCTGGTAGCTCGGAATATCCGTGAGGTCTGATCGCAGCAGGGGCATGAGGACTCGCATCGAGGGTAGGAGGAAACCCACCCAGTGGGGAGGGGAGGCCGGCAGGAGTACTGGGGGGGTGGGCTCCTACGGCGGTGGGCAATGCCCCCGCAGGCTGGCGCTTCGGCTGTGGTGGGTCAGTTGCTCGGCATTCGCCAGCTGGGCCACCCAGGGGGCCATGGCCGCCGAATCCTCGGGAGAAAGGCGAAGCAGACTCTGGCGCTTGAGGAAGGACCCCACTCCCAAGGGACTGCTGTAGCGGGCGCTTCGCTGGGTAGGCAGCACATGGTTGGGGCCAGCGCCGTAGTCCCCGAAGGCCTCCGCGCTGGCCTGTCCGAGGAAGATGGCACCGGCTGTGGTCAGGGCCGGCAGCCATGCTTCGGGGTCGGTCACGCACAGCTCCAGATGTTCCGGGGCCCAGGCCTGGGCCAGGGCGGTGGCCCACTCCCGGTTGGCCCGGAAGCGGTAGCCGTGGGCGCCGAGGCTTCGTTCCAGGAGAGCCCGGCGGGGGGAGGTGGCGACGCGGTCCTGCAGTTCCTCGCCCACGCGCTCGAGCAGGGATGTATCGGCGCTTGCGAGCACGGCTGCCGCGTCCGGATCATGTTCGGCCTGGGCGAGCAGATCCTCAGCAATCCAAGCCGGGTTGGCGCTGGCGTCGGCAATCACCAGCAACTCCGTGGGGCCAGCCAGTGAATCAATGCCGCAGGTGCCCAGCAACTGCCGCTTGGCCTCGGCCACGAAGCGGTTGCCGGGCCCCGCCACGAGATCGACGGCGGGATCGCCGTGGGCCAGCCAGGCAATGGCCTGGGCCCCGCCACAAGGGTAGAGTTCCTCCAATTCCAGCTCTGTCGCACAGGCCAACACCAGGGGATCTATGCCCATGGCCCCCGGGATGGTGGCCTCCGGCCGTGGCGGCGTCACGGCCACCAGGCGCGGCACGCCGGCCACCTGGGCGGGGATGACGGTCATGGCCAGGGTCGAGGGATAGAACGCCCTTCCACCGGGGATGTATACCCCGATGGCCTGGAGCGGGCACCACCGCTCCCCCACCGTGCCTCCCCCAGGCAGGGCCAACTCGAGATCCGCGAGGCACCCGCGCTGGCCTTCGGCAAACCTGCGGATGCCTGCGATCATGCTCCGCAGGGCGGACATCAGGTCGGGATTCCCAGCATCCAGCTGGGCCCTGGCCGATTCCAGCACTGAGGTCGGGATGGGTTCGGGCTGGGGAGGAAGCCTGACGCCATCGAGCCGCTCGGTCCAGTCGCGCACGGCCGCCCAGCCCTGCTGGCGCACTTCGCCCAGGATTCCCCGCACCGCTCTGCGGGTTTGGACCTCCATCTCCGTGCTTCGGGCCAGTGTGGCCACCCAGCCGGGCAGGTCAGCCCGGTCGTTCAAGTCAGCAATGGGGGTGAAGTAACACCTATGCACCTCGAAGGTGAAGTCCTGAGGGTGCCAGGGTGGCGCTCAGCTCCGCAAGTGGAAAATCAGGCAGGCTGGGACAGCAGGGAGGGCTCGAAGAAGAAGCGTACCTGGGCGGGCTCTGGCTCCTCGGTCCATTCCCAGCAGCTGGGGTCGGCGAGGATCGCCTGGGTCAGTGCCACATGCAGGGCGTGGCCAGCCGCGCGGGCTTCCACCAGTGCCAGAAGGGGAGAACCCAGCAGGGCGAGGTCGCCCACCAGGTCCAGCATCTTGTGGCGAACGGCTTCGTCCTCGAAGCGGAGGGAATCGTTGAGGGGGCCGTCAGGACCGAACACCACGGCATTGTCGAGACTGCCGCCCAGGGCCAGGCCCCGGGCCCGCAGCTGGTCAATCTCCTGGGCCAGGCAGAAAGTCCGGGCGGAGCAGAGTTCTCGGCGATACTTCTCGGGCGTAAGGCTCAGTTCCCGACTCTGGCGGCCCAGGGCCGGCACGGGAAAATCAATGACATAGCGCAGCCGGAACCCGTCGAAGGGCAAGGCGCGGATCCAGCGGTCCCCGTTGCGGACCTCCATGGGGCGGGTGATCTTCAGGAATCGGCGGCGACCGGCCAGGGCGGTGACCCCGGTGTCGAGGATGGCTTCCACCCAGGGGGCCGCACTGCCATCCAGGATGGGGAGCTCTTCTGCATCCACCTCGATGCGGAGGTGCTCGATTTCCAGGCCCACCAGGGCAGAGAGCAGGTGCTCCACGGTCTGAAGGCGGATGCCATCCTTTACCAGGGTGGTGGCCAGCACCAGATCTCCAGCGAGATCCGCCCGCACGGGGATCTCAGTGCCTGAGGGCGTGTGCACGAACAGGAGTCCGCTGGCCTGGGTGGCCGGCACCAGGTGCACCGTGCAGGGGCGGGCGCTATGCAGGCCGTGACCCGAGAGGGTGATCTCGCGGCTCAGGGTCTGGGGTGTGGTGCAGCGGGCCATAGAAAGTCCTCGCTGGATCACAAGCCATTTCTAGGCCAAAAAATTAGTTAAAATATAACAATATTTAAATGTAGTCCAACAAGTCGGAGTTGTGGGCTCCCGACCACAATCTGTGGTCAATGGTGCTGGAACCGGTCCCAGTCCTCGGGGGTGGTGAGCTTCAGGTTGGAGCTGGGACTAGGGATCAGCTTCACCGCGAGGCCCAGGCGTTCCAGCAGGGCCACATCGTCAGTGCCGGAAAACCCCTCGTCCGCAGCCGACCGGAAGGCGTGGAGCCAAGTGGAAAGTCTGGCGATCTGAGGCGTCTGGGCCCGGAAAAACGCTTCGCGAGGTTCGGTGCTGAGCACCAGGTTGTTGGCGTCCACCCGTTTGAGGGTATCGGTGCAGGCTTCCCCCAGAAGCACGCCGTCGTACCGGTTGAGCGCCTCCAGGGCTTCCCAGAGCTGGGCCACCGGGGGGAAAGGGCGCACCGCATCATGGATCATGACGGGTGTCAGGGGCTGATTCGGGAGCACCTGCAAGGCGGCCCAGACGGATTCCTGGCGGGTCGCGCCGCCTCGAACCACCTGGCAGGGGATGGGGAAGGACCAGGATTTCACTTCCTCCAGGTGGGCTTCGGGTACAGCCAGGGCCAACCCGGCCAGCTGGGGCATGCCCGGGGCCAGGAAAGCCTCGGCGGTGGATTGCAACAGGGGGCGGCCGTTCCAGTCCCGGAACTGTTTGGGGAGTCCGCCGCCCATGCGCAAGCCCCTTCCCCCGGCAGGAATGATGAGGAAGGGATGGCTGGGGCTACCGCTGACGGGTGACAAAGGGCTCGACTCCGCGATCCTTGAGCAGCTTGGCGATTTCCTCCGCGGCTCGGTCGGCCTCCTGGCGGGTGGTGTAGCTGCCCACTCGCACCCGCTTCACGGAGACGCCGCCACGGCTCGGGGCGGTCTGGAGTGAAACCGTGCCGAAGGTGTTCTCAAGTTCGTTGGTAAGTGCCTCAATATTCTTGGGATCCGTTAACGCCGCCACCTGCACCACAAAGGGGTCCTGCCGCTCCAGGGCGGAATCCACGGCGGTGGGAAGTCCCATGGCATCCACGGTGCGCAGGCGAATCCGGGTGGTGCCCTGGCTCAGGAATCCTAGCTCCTGGGCCCCCCTCTGGGAGAGGTCCAGGATGCGGCCCTTGATGAAGGGGCCCCGGTCATTGACGCGGAGCACGGTGCGCTTCTGGTTGGCCAGGTTCTCCACTTCCACGAAACTGCCAAGGGGCAGGGTCCGGTGGGCGCAGGTGGGCTGTCCCGAGTCGAAAATTTCTCCACTGGCTGTAGGCCTGCCCTCGAATCCATCCCCTTGGCCGCCATACCAGCTGGCCATGCCTTCCTCCACGAAGGCGGGCGAAGCGCTCCAGTTCGAACTCCCCCCACCGCCCTGGCGTTCCGCCAGGGGCTGGGGGGGGCGTGTGCAATGCAGAGTGAAGCTCAGAATGACCAGGGTGGCGACCCGGGGGGTGCTCCAGCGCATGAGCCTCAGGATGCCGCCCTGTCCAGGGTCCACGGGAGTCGGAGCATCGAAGGCAACCTGGATCTCGTGGATCCAGGACGCGCATGCACTACTCCAATTGGTGGGATGGAAGGGTAGAAGCAATTGGACTCCACAAAGATCTCATTGGCCAAAATTAATGGACCAGCTCGTATACATATAAAGTATGACCCGAGCTAGGTCATTTGTAAAGACCCGAGTCGTGGAAATAGGATTTATTAGGAATCTGGATGAGTATAAGTTATTGACGGGATGGAATCTCGCCTACCCGGTAGGGTTTGGGGAGGTTTCCCTCCACCCGGAAAAGGGCAGGCAGTTTCTTGATGGCGGCCTTGGCGGCGGCCTCTGAGCCCCAGTGCCCCAGGAACACCTGATAACAGGTGCGCCCATCGCGCATGGCCATGGGAAGGATGAACAGATCGGGGTTACGGTCCTTGAACTGTTCGGCAGCATGCTGGACCGTGGCCCCCTGGCAGGCGATCTCCAGGCGCAGGACCCAACCCCTGGGAAGGGTCTTCTGGTGGGCCACCCCCTCTTTCACCGCCAGGTTCCAGTCGCCATTAAGGATGGTGTGGAAACGGTCCTGCTTGGAAACAACCGCTGGTCGTGGGGGCTGG
>JBBIHT010000167.1:0-5281 GCA_037446845.1 Geothrix sp.
GTGGTCTGGCTCTTGCCTGCGCCTGTGCGGACGGCCATGATGGCGATGACCGGCTTGGAGCTTTTGATCATGGTCTTGCCCGCGCCCAGCAGCTCGAAATCCACGCCTTGGGCGATGCATTGGCTGGCCAGGTGGCCGATGGTCGTGTACGTGACATCGGAGTAGGAGAACACCGCTGCATCCGGTTTTTCGCTCTGGAGGAGGGCAGCCAGTTCCGCCTCGTCCTGTATGGGGACGCCCTTGGGGTACAACTTCCCGGCGAGTTCGGCTGGATAGCGCCGCCCCGCGATATCGGGGATCTGGGTAGCGGTGAAGGCCACCACCTGGTAGTCCGGGTTGTCCCGGTAGACGGTATTGAAATTATGGAAGTCGCGTCCGGCGGCTCCCAGGATCACGACGCGTCGAGCCGTCATGGTCAAGCCTTTCGGTCCAACGAGACGCCGACACGCTCGGGAGTGGCAGTCCTGGCGGCTCGCGACGAAGGGAAGATAGTCCCATCCGGGGCCTCCAGGAAGGGGGATGTGGCATCGGTCACAGGGCCCCGGCATGCCGGGCCGTGCGCCCAGGGTCGCCCAGGCAGGGGGGCGGCCCGGGCTCAGGCCTTCGGGCCGCCGCAGGGGCGTTCCCGCAGTCCATGCACCTGCGCGTACCGGGACTGGAGGCGTGGCAGATCCGTCTCCAGGTCGCCGCAGGGCTGGAACAGGGGCATCAGGTGGACTTTGTGTTCCCTGAAATCGAAGCCCACCGGCAGGATCGGCACGCCCGCCTCCATGGCGATGTGGTAGAAGCCAGTCTTCCAGCGGCTCACGCCCTTGCGGGTGCCCTCCGGTGCCAGGGCGAGGATGAGGGCAGGGGCAGCCTTGAACGCCTCGACGCAAGCGCCGACCACTCCGTGGCTCGCGCTGCGATTCACGGGAATGCCGCCCATACCGCGCAGGAGCCCGGCGACGGGAGGCCGGAAGATGGCGTGCTTGCCCAGCCACGAGACGCGCAGTTCAAGGGCGAGAAGCACCGCGATGCCCAGAAAAAAATCCCAGTTGGAGGTGTGGGGCGCCACGATGAGCACCATCTTGGGCGCGGGAGGAAAGCCGCCCTCAATGCGCCAGCCCGCCAGCCGCAGGTAGGCACGGCCCAGGGCCCGCAGCACCCGGCCCCGGGGATGGTGGAAGGCTTCGGGAAGGGTTGGGTAAATCAAGGGCTGGGGCAAAGGCTTCCTCATCGGGCGGGCTCAAGCATCGTTCTGGCGGGCGCCGGGCTCAAGGGTTCAGGGTGAACGCCTGGGCCATCGGATGATCGCCCCAGACGCCGGATTGCGAGAAGGTGGCATAACCCGCGGCGGTGATGGTGATGGTGTACGGCGTGTTCGCATAATTGGGCGCGGCGGCGGTCTGCAGGAAGAAATAGCCTGCTGCGTTGGTGCTGATAGTCTGCCCGTCCAGCGAGGTGGCGACGAGGGCGCCGCGGATCGGCATGCCGGTGCCCGCCGCGCGCACGGTGCCTTCGATGGAGACCTTCTGCACCTGTGGTGTCTGGGCGATGTCCAGCTGGATGGCCGCGGCTCCCGAACCTCCTGAAATACTCACAGTCTGGGCCTGGAGGCTGTAGATGGCCGTGGGGTTCCCGATCTGCAGGAGGGGCAGTGCGCACTCGATGGTGCTGGCGCCCACACCCACGAAGGAGGGGCCCTGCAGGCTGCCAGGCATGCCGGGGTCATTGCTGCCGTTGTGGCCGAGGCTCCACTGCCCAGGGTTCGGCAAGTTGGGCTGGCCGCCGTAGGCCACGCCTAGACCCATGGCCGAATAGACATTGCTGCTGAGGCGGAAGCGGTAGGAGCCGTCGTTGGGGGCCGGGCCATTCCAGAACGCAGTGTTGGTGCCGTCCCAGAGGTCCATCCGCAGGTAGAGGGTGCTGGCGTCCCGGGCGGCGTACAGCGCCTTCACATCGCTACCGGGATGGGTTGCGGAGCCATTGCCCTGGATGGAAGTGGCCAAGGGAGACAGGCCCTCCCAGTCGCTCACGCTGCCATCCAGGGTGATGGTGGCGGTTGGCAGCGTCAGGGCATAGCCGCCGATGTTGCCGATGCCGTTCGTTCCGTTGGTGCCGTTGGTGCCATCCTTGCCGGCTCCAGCGCTGCAGGCCAGCTGAAGGCAGAGCAGCGACAGGGGGGCGAAAAAAGCCAGGGCAAGCCAGGGTGAGCTCGACATGGATACCTCCGCTGGGTTGGTTCTTCGCAACCTTAAGCCTTGGGTGAGAATTAGGCGAGGCTATTGCTGGCGTGGCCTAAGGTTCGAATGCCTTCGGCGAGGTCGGAGATGCCTGGGCCCATCCGCCCTGCGCCCAGCCAGCAGAGGCCTTTCGGCATCAGACCCAGGAGTCCGGCCGCCCGGCTGCCATGGCCGGGTTCCAGAAGGGGGAAGGCGCCAGGGCAGGGGGCCTGCCGCACCTGAAGGGGCTCGGAAAGCTCCGGCAACCAGCGGCGAAGTTCGGCCGCCACCCCGGGCCAGGCCTCCAGGGCGGGCTCCACGGGCCAGGCGCCGCCCAGGAAGGTGCGCACCTGGAGCAGGCCAGGCACGGCCCGGGCATCCTCCGCGGGCAGGCCCACGACGCCCAGGAGGCCCTTGCCCTCCGGGGGGTGGATCAACAGGGTGAAGCCCCGCTCCCAGCCAGGCACGGGCGCATGGCGGCTGTGCCAGATCCGGAGATCCAGCATCGGGATCGATTCGACCCCCCGGGCGGCTTCCGGCTTGAGGGGCCGGAGCAGGTCCGCGCAGGCCCGGGGCGGCAGGGCCAGTACCACCGCATCCGCCTCGGCGAAGCCGCCCGCGCCTTGGATTCGCCAGCGGCCCCCGGGCAGCGGTTCCAGGGCCAGGGCCCGCTGATTCAGTCGCACGCAGCCCAGCCGTTCAGCCAGGCATCGAGCCAGGGCGCCGGTGCCGCCCACCGGATGGCGGGTGCGCCCGGACCCCGCCCGCAGGGCCCCAAGCAGCAAGCCACCGCGCCGGTCCAGGGCCCGCAGGCTCGGCAGGGCCTCAAGGCCGATCCGGGCGGGGGGCGCCGCGAACACGCCCGCCACCAGCGCGGGCAGCCATTCCCGCGCGAAGGCTGCCCCGAAGCGCCTCGCCATGAAACGCGCCAGGTCCTCGCCAGGATCCTCGCCCGCCGGCTGGAAGGGCTCCAGCAGGAGCCGAAGACGGTCTCCCGCGCCGAGTCTCGGAGCCTGGGCCAAGCCCGTGAGCGTGGCTGGGCTGGGGAAGCGACGGCCGCCGCGGCCAAGCCATTGCGGGCCTTTCGGGCGGAGCGGATGCAGGGGCAGTTGAAGTTCCTCCAGCAGCGCGTGGAGAGCGCCGCCTCGGGGAAAGCGCAGGCCCTGAGGACCTCGCTCCAGCCAGCCGGGCTCGCCCCCGGGGCCCGGCCAGGGCAGGGTTTGCGCCCATCCGCCCACGGCCTCGGAAGCTTCCCAGACTTCCACCTCCTGGCCCCGAGCGCGGGCCTGCCAGGCCGCCAGGAGGCCGGAGAGGCCGCCGCCGAGGATGAGGGTTCTAGCTGAGGCGGGTGTCACGGGGCTCCGGAAGCGGTCCATTCGGAGTATGGCGCAAGGGCTCCGGTTGCCGCTCCTCGCCTGGATCCCCCGCCTCGGCTTCGATCAGGCTGGAGGCAAGGCCGTCATGGTCTTCGCCGCCAGGAACCGGGCCCGGTTCCAGCTGGGACACGACCATGCCCGCCAGCATGAGCAGGCCGCCGCAGATCAGCCGCGCGGTCAAGGGCTCATGCAGGAGGAGAACGCCGCCGATGGCCGCGAAGAGGGCCTCCATGGAGAGGATGATGGAGGCGTGGGCGGGATGGGCGGTCTTCTGCGCGACGATCTGCAGGGTGTAGGCGACGCCGATGGACAACAGTCCGCCGTAGAGGATCGGAAGGGCCGCGGGCACAAGCCCCGCGAAGGGCGCCGGTTCCCGGAACCAGGCGACCATCAGGCTCAGGGCCGCGCAGGTGGCGAACTGGCCCACGGCGATTTCCAGGGCCCCCATCCGTTCGACCAGCCGATTGATCAGCAGGATGTGGCCCGCCCAGAAGAAGGCTCCCGCCAGCTGGAGCAGGTCCCCGGGAGCCATGGCGAAGCCCGGGCCCACGCTCAGGATGAAGAGGCCCGACACGGCGAGGACCGCGCCGATCCAGATGCGCGGGCCTGAAGACCTGCCCAGGCACGCCCCGACCAGGGGCACGAGGATCACATACAAACTGGTGATGAAGCCCGCGTTGGCGGCACTGGTGGTGACGAGCCCCATCTGCTGGAGGCTGGCACCCATGAACAGGACGAGACCAGCCAGGACCACCCAGGCGATCTTCGCCAAGGGGGTCGGGCCGGCGCTGGGCCTGCCCGGCGCCGCCCTGGTCTTGCGCTTTCCCGCGAGCAGGAGCGGCAGGAGGCACAGGGCGCCCAGAGCGAACCGGATGCCGTTGAAGGCGAAAGGCCCGATGTCCCGCATGCCGCTGCGCTGCGCCACGAAGGCGAAACCCCAGATGAAGGCGGTGAGCAGCAGCAAGCCATTGGCCCGGAGGGATCCTTTGGCCTGTTGCATCCCTTCTCCCTGTATCCACCGAGCGAGCCGAAGCAGCTTCCTGGTGCGGGAGCAGTCTACGATCGAACCCCGCCGGGCCCAAACACTGCGGGCGCCTGTGGGCGCCCGCTTCAGGCGTTCACTATTGATTTGCTTGGCAGCGATGTAGGCCTTCAATCCAACCGAGGTCGGCCTGGCTCGGGCCTCTGGCCATCGGGGCTACGCCCCCGCCATCGGCTGGGCCGATGCGGCCCTATCCCCCAGGTACCGCCGGTAGCGCATGCTCCCGCTCGCAAGTTCGCGGATCTGGAGCCCCCCACCGCCGCGCTTCGGTCGGATGGTCTTGGCCTTAAAGCCATGAAGCGGAAGGGGCGCCTTGCGGCGCCCCTCTATGGTGGTGGTTCCCGAGGTTACTTGGAGGCCACATAAGCCTTGAGACCGTCGGAGGTCGGCTTCATGGCCTTCTGGCCCTTGTGCCAGTTGGCGGGGCAGACTTCGCCATGCTCCTCGCTGAAATCCACGGCGTCCAGGACACGCAGAACCTCGTCCACGCTGCGGCCCAGGTCGTTGTGATTGATGGTGATGTGCTTCAGGATGCCGTCCTTGTTGATGATGAAGAGGCCGCGCAGGGCGATGCCGACAGGCAGGAGCACGCCGTAATCGGCGCTGATGGTCTTGTTAAGGTCGGACACCAGTGGGAACGACACGCCCTGGATGCCTCC
>JBBIHT010000168.1:0-5262 GCA_037446845.1 Geothrix sp.
TCACATTGATGCCGGCAAGACGACCACGACGGAGCGCATCCTCTACTACACCGGCAAGATCCACAAGATCGGCGAGGTGCACGAGGGTGCCGCCACCACGGATTGGATGGCGCAGGAGCAGGAGCGCGGCATCACCATCACCTCCGCCGCCATCACCGCCGCCTGGACTCCTCTCACGGGTCAGTACACTGGGGTTGAGCATCGCATCAACATCATTGACACACCGGGCCATGTGGATTTCACGGCCGAGGTGGAGCGCTCCCTTCGCGTGCTCGACGGCGCCTGCGCGGTGTTCTGCGCCGTGGGTGGCGTGGAACCCCAGTCTGAGACCGTGTGGCGCCAGGCCGACAAGTACGGGGTTCCCCGCATGGCCTTCGTGAACAAGATGGATCGCCCGGGTGCGGACTTCTTCCGAGTCGTGGACATGATGCGCACCCGGTTGCATGCCCGTCCAATGCCGATCCAGATCCCCATCGGCGCCGAGGAGAATTTCCACGGCGTGGTGGACCTGGTGACCATGAAGGCCCTCACCTTCGATGATGCCGACAAGGGCTTCAAGGTGGTGACCGGCGAGATTCCGGCGAACCTTCTGGAATCTGCCAAGGAGTGGCGCGAGAAGATGATCGAGTTGGTCGCCGAGACCGACGAAGTCCTCATGGACAAGTACCTGGGCGGAGAGGACCTCAACGAGGAGGAGATCCGAACGGGCATCCGCAAGGGCTGCATCGCCTTGACCTTCACGCCGATGATGTGCGGTTCCGCCTTCAAGAACAAGGGCGTTCAGCCCATGCTCGACGCGGTGGTGAGCTACATGCCTTCTCCTCTGGACATCCCCCCCATCAAGGGCGTGGATGGCAACGGCAACGAGGTGGTTCGCCATGCCGATGACAAGGAACCCTTCAGCGCCCTGATTTTCAAGATCATGGCGGACCCCTTCGTGGGCTCCCTGGCCTTTCTGCGTGTCTATTCCGGCGTTCTGGCGGCGGGTTCGGGCGTCTACAATGCCGCGAAAGATCGCCGCGAGCGCATCGGCCGGCTGCTGCAGATGCACGCCAACAAGCGCGAGGACATCGAGGAAGTCCGTACTGGCGACATTGGCGCCGCCGTGGGCCTCAAGGATGTGCTCACCGGGCAGACCATCTGCGATGAGAACAATCCCGTGATCCTGGAATCCATGGACTTCCCGGACCCGGTGATCCAGGTGGCCATCGAGCCCAAGACCAAGGCCGATCAGGAGAAGATGGGCATCGCCCTCAGTCGCCTGGCCCAGGAGGATCCGACCTTCAAGGTCAAGTCCGATCCCGAGACCAACCAGACGATCATCGCCGGCATGGGCGAGCTGCACCTCGAGATCATCGTCGATCGCATGAAGCGCGAGTTCAAGGTGGAAGCCAATGTGGGCAAGCCCATGGTGGCCTACCGAGAAACCATCCGGAAGCGCGTGGAGGCCGAAGGCAAATTCGTGCGCCAGTCCGGCGGCCGCGGCCAGTACGGCCATGTGAAGCTCATCATCGAGCCCAACGAGGCGGGCAAGGGCTACGAGTTCGTCAACGACATCAAGGGTGGTGTGGTCCCCAAGGAATACATCAAGCCCACTGACCAGGGTATCCAGGAAGCCATGCAGTCAGGCGTGCTGGCCGGCTATCCCTGCGTGGACATCAAGGTCACCATCTTCGACGGCAGCTACCACGATGTGGACTCCAATGAAATGGCCTTCAAGATTGCCGGTTCCATGGGCTTCAAAGCCGGTTGCGAGAAGGCCTCCCCGGTGATCCTCGAGCCCATCATGGCCGTCGAGGTCGTGGTTCCCGAGGACTACATGGGTGATGTCATCGGCAACCTGAACAGCCGCCGTGGCCGAATCGAGAACATGGAAGAACGCGCCGGCTCCAAGGTGGTCACGGCCAAGGTGCCCCTGGCCGAGATGTTCGCCTATTCCACCACCCTTCGCGGCATGACCCAGGGCCGCGGCAACTACACCATGCAGTTCTCGCACTACGAAGAAGCGCCCCGCAATGTGTCCGAAGAGATCGTGGCCAAGGTGAAGGGCGCCAAGTAGCGTAGCGGGGGTTCCGCGCTTCGCTACGCTGCGCGCACACCCCCGCCCCCGCTGCTCGGCCTGGCAAAGCCAGTTCTCGCAGTCATTAATACCAGTCTTTTCTTGTTTTACCTGCAGTTCCAGCCCCTCCCGGGGTGAGGCCGTCCTTCGAACCTTCGGGTTGCCGGGCCTCCTGATCCACCTGCTTCCTCCTCCGGGAGGTCGTGCGTTCTCCCAAATAGCCGTTGTGTTTCCAGCGGCTTTTGTTATGCTAATCAACCCTGTCCCTGTTTCCGGGACAGATCCACATGGGCGGCCAGCGCCCCACATCTATGGACGGGTTGCCGTCCCAATGGAGTGAGCATGAAAGACAACATCCGCATCCGATTGCGTGCCTTCGACCACCGCCTGCTCGACCAGAGCACCCGCGAGATCGTGGACACCGCCAAGCGCACAGGCGCCCAGGTCGCCGGACCGATCCCACTTCCGACCCGTACCAACAAGTACACGGTCAACCGCTCTCCCCATGTGGACAAGAAGAGCAGGGACCAGTTCGAGATCCGCACCCACAAGCGGCTGCTCGATATTCTCAACCCCACCCAGAACACGGTGGATACCTTGATGCGTCTCGACCTGCCCGCGGGCGTGGATGTCGAGATCAAGGTCTTCAGCCGCCAGGGCAACCGGTAGAGGGGGGGGAAGATATGTCTAAAGGAATCATCGGCAAGAAGCTGGGCATGACCCAGATCTTCAACGAGCAGGGACAGGTCGTTCCTGTGACGGTCATCCAGGCAGGGCCCTGTGTGGTTGTGCTTCGGAAGACATCCGAGAGGGACGGCTACGAGGCTGTGCAGATCGGCTTCGTGGATCCCAATGGCGGCAAGCGCGCCTCCAAGGCCGAGAGGGGACATTGCGAGAAGCAGGGTGTCGCTCCCGTGCGCGTGCTTCGGGAAATCAAGGTGGATGCGGCCGACGCGTCCAAGCCTGGCGATAGCGTCCTGGCTTCCGCCTTCGAGGCGAAGACCAAGGTCAATGTCACCGGCATCAGCAAGGGCAAGGGCTTTGCCGGCGTGGTCAAGCGTCACCATTTCGCCGGTGGTCGCGCCACTCACGGTTCCATGTTCCATCGCGCACCTGGTTCCATCGGCCAGTCCAGCTACCCCAGCCGCGTCTTCCCGGGTATGCGCATGGGCGGTCACATGGGCGACGCCCAGGTGACGGTGCGCAACCTGGAAATCGCCAAGGTGGATATCGAGAACAACCTGCTGCTCATCAAGGGGGCCGTCCCTGGTCCCAAGGGTGGGTACATCGTCATCAAGCAGGAGGCCTAGGATGGCAGCGTTCCAGCACCCCGTCGTCAACCTCGACAACAAGCAGATCGGCACGGTGGATCTCCTGGCCGAAGTGTTCAAGCTCGAAGAGCTGAACCACCACCTCATCTGGGAAGCGGTTCGCCACTTCCTGGCCAGGCGTCGGTCCGGCACCGCCAAGACCAAGGACAAGTGGGAAGTCAGTGGCTCCGGCAAGAAGCTCTGGAAGCAGAAGGGCACCGGTCGCGCCCGCGTGGGCTCTGTCCGCAGCCCCCTGTGGAAGGGCGGGGCGACCGTCCATGGTCCCCATCCCCGTTCCTACGATTACGCCTTCCCCAAGAAGGCCCGGCGCGCAGCCCTGCGTAACGCTCTCTCCGCCAAGATGGCCAAGGGCCAGATGCTGGTGGTCGAGAACTGGGATGTGGAATCCCACAAGACCAAGACGCTCATCCAGACGCTTGGCAAGCTCGGCGTCACCGGATCCGCGCTTCTCGTGGGCACGGAAACCAGTGAGAAGCTCTCGCTCGCGGCAGGCAACAACCCCAAGCTGCAGACCATCGAGAGTCTGGGCGTGAATGTCTATGAGCTCCTCAAGTACGACCAGGTCATCTTCTCCAAGGAAGCTGTCCTGGCCCTCCAGGAGGTGGTGAAGCCATGACCAAGATTTTTGAAGTGATTCGCAAGCCACTCCTGACCGAAAAGGGTCAGAACCTGCGCGAGAAGAACATCCAGGTGTTCGAAGTGGCAACCTGGGCCAGCAAGCATCAGATCCAGGAAGCCGTGGAACTGCTGCTTCAATCCAAGGTCAAGCGGGTTCGCACAGTGCGCATTCCCAGCAGGACCAAGCGACTGGGCCGCTTCGTGGGCACCTCCAGCCCCCGCAAGAAGGCCTATGTCGAGCTCGTCGAAGCCGTGCACGCGGCGGAGTAGGCGAGACCTTCACATGGCGGACGGAAAAGCTTTGCCCACTATCGCCCGCTCCTTTCAACCCTGAGGCAAGAGGACAACCATGAGCATCAAACAGCTCAAGCCCACGACCCCCGGTCAGCGTGGCATGTCCAAGTTCGGCTTCGAGGAGATCACCACGGATGCGCCCGAGCGCTCCTTGATCGCCAAGAAGAACCGCACTGGCGGCCGCTCCAACACCGGCAGGATCACCACCCGCCACATCGGCGGTGGCCACAAGAAGCAGTACCGCATGATTGACTTCAAGCGGAACAAGCTGGAAGTGCCCGCCAAGGTCGCGACCATCGAGTACGATCCCAACCGCACTGCCCGCATTGCCCTGCTGGTCTATCTGGATGGGGAAAAGCGCTACATCCTTGCCCCGGACGGCCTGGAAGTCGGCCGCACCGTGGTGGCAGGCAAGACCGCCGACATCCTGGTGGGCAACGCCCTGCCCCTGCGCAACATTCCCGTGGGCAACACGGTTCACAACATCGAGATGAAGCCCGGCAAGGGCGGGCAGATCGCCCGGGCCGCCGGGGCCTTTGCCCAGCTTGTGGCCAAGGAGGATGACTACGCCCAGTTGCGCATGCCCTCCGGCGAAATTCGCAAGATCCACCTCGACTGCTACGCCACCATCGGCATCGTCGGCAACCTCCAGCACGAGAACATCCAGCTGGGCAAGGCCGGGCGAACACGCTGGCTGGGTGTTCGTCCCACGGTTCGTGGCGTGGTCATGAACCCCGTGGACCACCCCCATGGCGGTGGCGAAGGTCGCACCTCCGGCGGTCGTCACCCCGTGACGCCCTGGGGCCAGCCGACTCGCGGCTACAAGACCCGTGGCAACCGTCGCACGGACAAGTTCATCGTCAAGCGGATCAACTAGGAGACACGACAATGGCACGCTCCCTGAAAAAAGGCCCGTTCATTGACGCCCACCTCCAGAAGAAGGTGGAAGTCGCCCAGGCG
>JBBIHT010000169.1:0-5252 GCA_037446845.1 Geothrix sp.
GAGTGCGGCCGCCCTTCGCCTGGTTGCACGCCAGACAACAGCCCACCAGGTTCTGCCAGGAGGTTGCCCCTCCCTGGCAAAGGGGAATCACATGGTCCACCGTGGTGGCCTTGCGGGAGCAGCTATCGTACTGGCATTGATAGTGATCTCGGCGCAGCACCCTTCGTTCCAACCGCCCCAGCAGGAGCTTGGAGTCACTGCAAGCCTGGGCATGGGGGAAAATGATGAGATCCAGTTTCCCCTCGAGGTTTTCGTGGCGTTCGAAGGTCACTGGATTCAGCACACTGGCGCGCCCGGCCACCACTGCGCACAGGGCCCGGCGGCGGCTGACTTCTTGCATGGGGACATAGTTGCGATCCACGGCGATGACCCCGGTCGCCCCATGTCGCTCACGCACCTTCATCCATACCTCCGTGAATTGCCCGTATCCTAAGGCATTTCCTCGAATTGGGAAGCAATTCCTTAACCCTGCCTCGGCAGTTCAGGGAGAGGGTGGCGCTCCAGGGATTCCGGGGGCACCGAGGGGCAGGGTCCACTGGGCGTGCCGGCCTTCGCCTGCTGGCCCGGCTGGTGCGAGCCTGAGCGTCCCCACCCAGGAAGTGGGCCAGGGCCCAGGCAGGGGCTCCGCCCACTCCACCACCAGCCGGTCGGAGGTCTGGATGACCTCCTCGAGGCCCAGGGACCACGCCCCCTGGACACCGGTGCGATACAAGTCCAGATGGACAAGGGCCCCCACCGGCGAGCTGTACCGGTGCATCACCGCGTAGGTGGGTGAGGCCACTTCCTCGGGATCTCCCCCCAGGCCGCGCAGGAACCCTCGGGTCCAGGTGGTCTTGCCTGCGCCGAGGCCCCCCTGCAGGAGCCAGGTTCCCCCCGGCGGAGTCAGTCCGGCCAGTGTCACCCCGAGGGCTTCCGTGGCCAGATCATCCACCAGGTAGCATTCAGGCACGGAGAAGCTCCGGCAGGACGGCGGCCAGGTCCCTGGGAATGAGGCCCGCTCCAGGCAGGCGATCGGCGGCGGCTCCGTGGAACCAGGTGGCCGTGGCGACGGCCTCGCGCATGGGCAAGCCCTGGGCCCTGAATCCAGCCACCATGCCCGCCAGGAAATCACCGCTGCCCCCGGTGGCCAGGCCGGGGTGGCCCGTGGTATTGGCCCAGATGGCATCCTGCCCCCCGCCGCCGATGAGGCTCTGGGCCCCCTTCAGCAACAGGACCCCTGTCCTGCCCTGGGCAACCTGGCGCACCTGGGCCAGCCGTTCATCCACCAGCATGGGCCGGGGCAGCCGGAACAGCCGGGCAAACTCACCGGGATGGGGCGTTAGGGCTGTTCCTGGACGATCCATCCAGCGGCGCCCTTCCCCGGGGTGCAGGGCGGAGGCGTCCAGCACCAGAGGTCCGTCCCAATCGGGAACCTGGCTGACGCCACCGGGTCCCACGAGCAGAACATCCACGCCTTCGGGAACCGTTCCGTGCCAGGGCCGCACCATGGCCTCTGGAATCTGGGTGGCGATCTCCGACCGGACCTCCGGGTCCGTCAGGACCGTCACCAGTCCTGCGCCCGTGCGCAGCGCGCCCAGGGCTGCCAGCACCGCGGCGCCACTCATGCCCAGGGAGCCGGCCCGGATGGCCACATGACCAAAGGTGCCCTTGTGGGTATCCCAGGCCCGGGGCGTGAGGGCGGGCCGTTCCAGCAGGGCAAGAGCGGCGGACGGGGGCTGGCCAAGGGGAAGGGTGACCAGATGGACCTCACCACAATGCCCCCGGGCCGGGAGGAGACCGTGGCAGACCTTCCTCGCCCCGAAGCAGGCGGTATGGGTGGCCAGGATGGCCTCGCCTGGGACCTCCGCAAGATCCGGGTGGAGCCCCGAGGGCAGATCAAGGGACAGAACGGGCAGGCAGGCGGTGTTCACTGCCCGCACCCATTCCAGGAACGGAGGAGCCAGGGGCCGGGCCGAGCCCAGGCCGAAAAAACCATCCACCACCCAGCCCCGCCAGGAGGGGACCAGTTCCCCCGGCTGGGTGGCGGTGTGGATGACGCCGCCCATACCCCTCCAGAGCTGGGCCTGGGTCGCCGAGTCTCCGTGCCATTCCGGCTCGGCCAAGGGGGACCATACCGTAACCTCGTGGCCCCCGAGGCGGGCGAGGCGGGCCAGGGCCAGGGCATCCCCGCCGTTGTTGCCAGGTCCCACCAGCACCTGCAGGGGTGCACCCGGGGGAAGGAGACACAGGGCCCCGATGGCGGCATGCTCCTGCAGAATCAGGGAACCGATACCCCAGGATTCGATGGCCTGGCGCTCCAAGCTGCGCATCTCATGGCTGGTAAGGAGAGGGATCATCCCATCAGTCTAGGCCTTCCCGGCCAGGAAGGCGGCCAGGGCTCGGGGGTAGAGTTCCATTTCGGCCGCATACACTCTTTTTTGGAGGGTCTGCGGGGTATCTCCTGGATGAACCGGAACCTGCAGCGTGTCCAGGATCCGACCATGATCGTAGTCGTTGTCCACCAGGTGAACAGTGGCGCCTGATTCTGGCTCGCCCGCCGCGATGACTGCTTCATGAACATGCATCCCATACATGCCCGCACCGCCAAACCGGGGCAATGGGCCCGGATGGATGTTGAGAATCCGGCCTTCCCAGCGGCGCGGTACCACGAGCTTCTTGAGCCAGCCGCACAGGCAGATCAGGTCCGCGCCTTCATGCTCCACGGACTGGAAACAGGCCGCGGAGAAGGCCTCATCGGAACCGAATTGGGCCCGCTCTACCACATCCACGGGCAGGCCCTCGGCCTCCAGGCGGGCGATGCCGCCGGCGCGGTTCGAGGAGGCGATGCCCAGCACCGGAATGGCGGGCACCCGCATATCCCTGCAGGCCAGCAATAGGTTCAGGGCGTTGCCACCCGTACCGCTAATGAACAGGGCCAGACACTTCATTGGAGAGCCGTCATCACGGCCACATCGGCGATATCCTGCGCGCTGCAACCCCGGCTCAGATCATTGGCTGGCCGCGCCAGGCCCTGCAGAAAGGGGCCCACGGCTGCAGCGCCACCCAACCGCTCGGTCATCTTGTAGGAGATGTTGCCGGCATCCAGGTTGGGGAACACCAGCACATTGGCTCGGCCCGCCACAGCTGACCCAGGGGCCTTGCGGGTGCCCACCGAGGGCAGCAGGGCCGCGTCCGCCTGCAGTTCCCCGTCCACCCGAAGACCGGGCGCCTTTTCCCTCAGGATGGCCAGTGCGGATCTGACCTTATCCACACAGGGGTGTTCGGCGGATCCCCGGGTGGAGAAGCTGAGCAGTGCCACCCGGGGCTCCACATCCAGGGCCCTCCGGGCATTTTCAGCTGCGGCCAGGGCAATGTCAGCCAGTTGTTCCGGGGTCGGATCAGGGACCACCGCGCAATCGGCGAACACCATGGCGCCCTGTTCCCCAAAGGAGGAGTCAGGGTGGATCATCAGGAAAAAGCTGGAAACAGTCTTGATGCCAGGAGCGGCACCAATGGCCTGCAGGCAGGCGCGCACCGTTTCGGCGGTGGTGTTGAGGGCCCCCGCCACCATGCCGTCACAATGCCCCGTCTGCACAAGCATGGCCCCGAACCACAGGGGGTTCCTCACCGCATCCAGGGCCTGGGCCTCCGAGATGCCCTTCGCCCTCCGCCGTTCATGGAAGGCACAGGCCAACTCGGGAAGCAGCGCATCTGTCAGGGGATCCACCAGGTGGGCCCCCTGCAGCGACACCCCCAGGTCCGAGGCCCGGCGGAGCATCCCGGCGGGTTCACCCAGGAGCGTGAGGCGGCAGAGACCTTGGTCCAGTAGCATCCTGGCAGCCTTGAGGGTGCGGTCCTCCCGCCCCTCCGGCAGCACGATATGCCGCTGGAGGGCCTTGGCGCGCACCCGGAATTCGTTCATCCAGCGGCTGTGGTTGGCATTCGTCATGGGGCTACTCCCGTAGATCGGATCCCAGGGACTGGGCAGGTCGAGAGTTCAGGAACGCCATCGGCTCCTGCCCCGTTCGGGACCGAAAAAGGTCGGCCAGGCTCGGCGCCCCCGAGCTGGCTTCATCGAGGTACATCGCCTCCACCCGGTGCATGGGCAGGAAACGCGTGCCCAGGGCCACCTGATCCGCCTGGCCGGTGCGCACCAGGGTCAGCACCTCCTCCCAGGGGGTCAAATCCACCCCGCGCAGGGCGAGCCCGGAGACATCCACGCACAGGAGTTGTCCCCAGAGCCGCTCCCGTGGCGATTGCAGCAGCACCACCACCAGGTCGCCGGCATGAAAAGGCATTTCAGAAAACATACAGGAATCTCCAGCTCGATTCTTACAGGGCGGGGCCTTCGACAATGAGGCGGCCTTCACTGAACTGCTGCATGGCCCAGAGGGGCCCTTCAAAGCCATTGCCGCTGGCCTGCACGCCACCGAAGGGCGCCGCGTCTAGCCGGAAGGTCGGCGGAAGATTCAACAGGACGCCCCCGGCCCGGAGCTTCGCGGCCGCTTCTCTGAGATTGGGCTGATCCCGGCTATAGGCACTGGCCCGCAGGCCGTATCGGGTGGTGGCAGCCCGATCCACGCCCTGACTGAAACTGGCCACTGGCGTGAGGACCGTGACGGGTGAGAAGGCCTCATCGCACTGCAGGGGATCCTCCTCAGGCACTCCCGTGAGGATGGCTGGAGGCAGCAGGGGACCCTGCCGGACGCCCCGAAGCAGAACTGTGGCCCCGGCGGCCACTGCGCGGTCCAGCCCGGCCTCGATGCGCTGGGCGGTGCCTTCGTCAATGAGAGGGCCCACCAGGGTGGCCGGGTTCATGGGATCGCCCACGGGCAGCGCTTGCACCGCCGCCAGGAAAGCCGGCACGAAGCGGTCCCAGAGCTCCTGGTGGATGTAGATCCGCTGGGCCTTGGAACAACTCTGCCCAGCCCCGGCCACGGCCGCCGGGGCCAGCTGCCGGGCCACCTGCTCGGGGTCCACCCCGGCATCCACCACCACGGCGGCATTGCCCCCCATTTCCAGCAGCAGCTGCTTTCCCGCCAGCACCTGTGCCAGATGGTGACCCACCCGGTCCGAGCCCGTAAAGCTCACCGCTGCAATGCGCTGGTCCAGAGCCAGGGCCTCGGCTTCGGCCGGTGCCAGGGATGCCAGCTGCAGCAGGTGCGCAGGGGCGGCCACCTGAACCCGGGCGGCCTCGAAACTCTCCCAGAGAAGGCGGGAGGTCCGGGGTGCCTGGGGACAGGGCTTCCAGAGCGCGCTGCAACCCGCACCCA
>JBBIHT010000170.1:0-5249 GCA_037446845.1 Geothrix sp.
CAGGATGAAGACCATGTGGGCATCGGGGATGGCCCGGCGCAGGTTCTGGGCCCCGGTGGTCTCGATATCCAGAAGGACATCCTTGCCCGTGGCCAGCTGGTCCTCCAGCCAGGCCCGGCCGGTGCCGTACCGGTGGCCATAGATCTCCACCCATTCCACGAAGCCGTCCGCGCGCACCATGGCGTCGAAGCGGTCCCCGCCGATGAAGAAGTAGTCGCGGCCATCTACCTCGCCGGGTCGCGGCTGGCGGGTGGTGAAGGAGATGGAAAAGCAGAGGTTCGGGTCCGTGGCCACCAGGCGCTGGGTCAGGGTGGACTTGCCCGCTCCCGAAGGGGCGGATACCACGAAGACATTGCCGCGATGCTGGATCAAGGGCTCCTCCTGACTCCACTCTAACGGACCCGGCGTAGCATGGTTCCCTGGAGGTTCCCATGCGCACCCTGATGCTGACCCTCGGTCTGGTCCTGACGCTTTCCGCCCAGGAGGCCGGTTTCCCCAAGCCCACCGCCCATCACCTGGCCTTGAAGGAGCAGGCGGGCACCTGGACCGCCGTGGCAACAATGGACATGGGCCCGGGAAAACCACCGATGGTTTCCAAGGGTACCGAGGTGAACACCCTGGTGGCGGGTGGGTTGTGGCTGAAATCGGAACTCAAGGCCGAGATGATGGGCATGACCTTCGAGGGCCACGGCTTGTTCGGCTACGATACCCAGCTGAACGCCCATGTGGGCAGCTGGGTGGATTCATCCGGCACCTGGATGGCGGTGACCCGGGGAACCTGCGCCAAGGACTGCCGCGAGCAGACGATCTTCTTCGACGGTTATGACGAGGCCGGGAAGGTGGCTTCCTTCAAGGAAGTACACACCCAGACCGATGCCAATCATCGGCACCTGACCATGTTCGCCAAGGGCAAGGATGGGGCCTGGGTCCGCACCATGGGGATGGAGTACACCCGGACCAAGTAGGTCCTATTCACCGCCCTCCAGGGCATCCTGCCCGGGCTCGGGCGGTTTGGGCACCGCCTTGAAAATGGCGGAGGCACTGCGCCGGCCATCCATGACCACATGGACCGGGTCGGGAAGGCGGGTGTGCACCAGGCAGCCGGAGCGCCAGAGCTCCGGCTGCCTGCGCAGCCAGTCCCAATCCAGGAGGTTGTCCCGGCGCGGGTATGGAATCGTGAAGTAGCCGATGTTCAGGGAAGTCACATTGTGAAAGAAGTGGCTGCCCAGGGAAGCGTCCGCCTGGAAGTTCTCCATGGCGTACTCGACGATCACCTGCGCACAGGAAATCATGGACCAGGTGATGGGAATGCCGAGATGGGGATCGTTGCTGCCCCAGCGGCCGGGGCCCAGGAGGATGTACTTCCCGGACTCGGCCCGGAAGCGGTCGTTCAGCTGTTCGATGGCCTCCGCCAGGATGGGTGTCTGGAACTTGTCGAAGCCCTCCGGGTCCACCCAGACGATGTCCCGCAGGCCGGGCACCACGCCATTGCCCACGCCCTTCTGGGAGAACAGGAACAGGTCCTCCGGGGCGAGGGTGGCGGGATCCAGGTTCACCTCGCCGTTATCCACGAGCTGGTGCTTGATCTGCAGCAGGGTGAAGGTGGGCTTGCCGTTGTGGGCATCCCGGTCGAGGTTCACCGCGAATTCAAGTTCAACGGGGGTTTCCATGGCTTCGCGAATGAGCTGGAGCAGGTGCTGGAGGATGCGGGCCAGGGGGAACTGATCGTACTTGAGGATGTTCCGGAAATTCACGATGCGGGGGCCGGGATGGTCCAGGCCATCGCGGATGCGATCGTCATTGCTGTCCCAGGTGGAAGCGCAATGCCAGAGCGCGCCATCCTGTTCTGCTTCCCGGATGTCGAGCATCAACAGGGTGGCCTCCTCCCCCTGGTACAGATCCATGGCGGTGCGGCTCAGGTCCAGGGCATAGAACTGCTTCTGGGTGGTGCGCAGCTGCTCCCGCGGGGGCAGGATGTCCATTTCCGGATAGGGCGGCGAGAACCGGAAGGTCTTGCCGCCTTCCACCACATACTTGCCCAGCCCCACCGCCAGGTTCGCGATGCCATCCTGGGGCTGGGTGTACGCCACGGGGTAGTAGTTGAAGGACTGGGCAACCCCGGAGAGATGGGGGTAGAAGCGGTTCCCGAATCGCTGGCCCGCCAGCTCCTGGATGAGGATGGCCATCTGCTCCTCCTCGATCTTGTAGTCAATGGCATCGAAGTAGGATTTCGAGGCCTTGGAATACACCGAGGCGTAGACAAGCTTGATCGCTTCTGTGAGCTGCATCTCCCGCACGCCCAGATCCGGGTCGTTGTTGGGCAGGAAGAAGGTGTTGTAGAGGCCTGAGAAGGGGTGGGACAGGCTGTCCTCCAGCAGCCCCGAGGAGCGAACGGCCAGGGGGCCTTTGGCGTGCCTGCCCAGGAAGATGCGGAGCCGCGCCATCAGCTCGGGGGACAGCGTACCCATGAGGAAGCGGCGCTTGATGGCATCGTCATCCAGGTTGCCCTGGAGGGCCTGGCGCAGGCCGTTGCGGGCGATGAAGGCGGAAAATTCGTCGGTGCCGATGATGGCGGATCTTGGGATGCGGATATTGGCCTGGGGAATTTGGGATTCAAGATCCAGGCGCGACAACAGGGCGTGCGTGAAGGCCACGCCCCGGCCCTTGCCACCCATGGAGCCAGGGGCCAGGCGCAGTATGTTGGGCTCGTCCCTTGGGGTGGATTCGGTGAGAGGCACCACCTTGCCCAGGGTCTTCATGCGCTGAACATAATCGCCCACGCTGATGAGGAAGCCGCGCATTTCCTCGGGATCGCGGTAATCGCTGATGCGGAACTTGGCCAGTACCTTGGCCACCTGCACCTCGCCCCTGGCCATGAGCCAGGCGGAGAAGTGGTTCCTGGAGGCGTGGTACACCAGGGATTCCACGGGTACGGTGCGCAGTTTCGCCTGAAGCTGTTCCATGTCCGAGGCCCGGTCCATTTCCTGTCCCTGCTCGTCCCGGAAAATGAAATCGCCGAAGCCCAGATGCTCGTGGAAGAAGGCGGCCAACTCGGCACCCAGCGTGTAGGAGTTCTTGTTGAGGAAGCCGCTGTGGATGGCCGTGGCCCAGGATTCCTTGAAGGGGTCGGAGGACTGCAGCAGGGTGGGCAGGTGGGGCAGGCGCTCCTTGACGGCCTTCAGCAGCTTGATGCCCGCCTCGCGGTCCAGTGCCCCCTCCAGGGGGAACTTGCGGTCCGAGATGACGCAGAGCAGGAACTCCTGGTACTCATTGATGAGGTCCATGGCTTCCTCGTAGGAGGTGGCCAGCAGGACCTTGGGACGAACACGCATGGGCAGGGTGCGCGTCATGCCATCCATGCTGTGATCCTTGGCCAGGCGCGTGGTCTGCTTGAGGATCTCGCTGTACAGGATGGGCAGGTACCGGGAATAGTACCGGATGCTGTCCTCCACCAGGAGGATGACTCGGGTCATGCCCACGGCGGTATCGTTGGCCACATTGGCCCGATCCTCCATGAACTTCACCATGGCCATGAAGATTTCCGGGTTCCCGTTCCATACGAAAATCTGATCGAAGTGCCTGTGCAGCTCCTGGCGGCGGCGGTCCATCACCCCCACTTCCACATTGTCATTGAGCAACAGGAACAGGGGGGTTTTGGGAGAGGTTCTGCGCAGGCGCTCGGACAACTCCATATGGCCGCCCTGGCCCAGGCGGCTCATGACGATGATCATGTCGAAGAAACGGGTGGCGCATTTTTCGATCGCCTCCTCCGTGGTGGAGACATTGGTCACCCGGGGGGGATTGCTCATGTTCAGCTGGTAGTACTCCTCGAAGAGGATTTCCGTGAGCAGGCCGTCCTGCTCCAGCGTGAACGCGTCGAAGGGCGGCGCGATCAGGAGGATCTCCCGGGCCCGCAGGGGCATGAGGTCGTGGAAGATCTCCTTGTCGGATTTGTACTTCCGGAAGATCTCGTCGAAGTCGCGGTGAGTCATGGTCGCCCTTGGTCCTGGGTGGAAGTGTACCGGCGCACAGAAAAAGAGGGCCACGGAGGGCCCTCTTTTCTTGGGGACAGAAGAGCCGGGTGCTAGACCAGACCCTGCTCGATCATGGAATCGGCCACCTTAATGAACCCGGCGATGTTGGCGCCGTTCACATAGTTGCCGGGAGTGCCGTAGCGCGCGGCGGCATCCAGACAGGACTTGTGGATGTTGATCATGATCTTGTGCAGGCGGTCGTCCACTTCCTCTGCGGTCCAGGACAGGCGCATGGAGTTCTGGGACATCTCGAGGCCTGAGGTGGCCACGCCGCCGGCGTTGGAAGCCTTGCCGGGGACGAAGATGATCTTGCCGGTGCTGGCCTGGAAGAAATCAACTGCCTCCAGGGTGCTGGACATGTTGGAGCCTTCTACCACGGCGATGCAGCCATTCTTCATGAGGGTTTTCGCCTCGTCGAGGTTCAGCTCGTTCTGGATGGCGCAGGGCAGGGCCACATCCACCACCTGCTCCCAGGGGCGCTTGCCCGCGTGGAACTCGGCCTTGGGGTACTTCTTGATGTAGGGGGCCACGCTCATGCGGTCTGTGCGGAGCATTTCTTCCATGTGGGCGATCTTCTCGCCAGAGATGCCATCGGCATCGTAGATGTAGCCATCAGGGCCGGAAATGGTCACGACCTTGGCGCCCAGGTCGTTGGCCTTGCGCACGGCGCCCCAGGCCACATTGCCGAAGCCGGAGATGGCCACCTTCTTGCCCTTGATGGTCTGGCCCTTGGCCTTGAGGGCCTCCTCCGCGAAGTAGACCACGCCAAAACCCGTGGCTTCCGGGCGGACGAGGCTGCCGCCCCAGTATTGGCCCTTGCCGGTGAGCACGCCGGTGAACTCATTGGCCAGCTTCTTGTACATCCCGAACAGGTAACCCACTTCGCGGCCGCCCACCCCGATGTCCCCGGCGGGCACATCCGTGTCGGGGCCGATATGGCGCCAGAGTTCCATCATGAAGGACTGGCAGAAGCGCATGATCTCCGCATCGGACTTGCCGTTGGGATCGAAGTTGGAACCGCCCTTGCCGCCGCCCATGGGCAGGCCCGTGAGGCTGTTCTTGAGGATCTGCTCGAAGCCCAGGAACTTGAGCGTGTCCTGGTTGACATTGGGATGGAACCGGATGCCGCCCTTGTAGGGGCCGATGGCGCTGTTGAACTGGATGCGCCAGCCGTTGTAGATGTGGGCCTGGCCCTTGTCGTCCACCCAAGGCACA
>JBBIHT010000171.1:0-5181 GCA_037446845.1 Geothrix sp.
CCGCTCGGCCGTCGCCTGAAAACAAGTCGAGCCTGAAAAGGGCCGGGTAGACCATGCCGAACACGACCGCAGGGGGCAGCAGCAGCCTTCCGGCCTGAATCCATCGCAACAGTTCACCTTGGCCGAAGGAGGTCAGGTTTGAACCCCAGACAATGAATTCGATGGGGACTTCGGACCACTGCCGGTGCTGCCAGGCCAGAGCAAGCCCCCCGGCGAGCATGAGCAGCGCCAGGGCTGCACCAGAAGCTGGCCGGCGATCCTTGAACAGCAGGGTGGACAGTACGCCACCGATGCCCAGGCCGATAAGCACCAGCGCCAACATGGCGGCGAAGGCATAGATGCTGTTTCCGAGAACCGCCGAGATCAGGTGGGTCCAAACAACTTCGAGCCCAAAGAACAGGAAGCCGGAAGCGAACGCGATCCCGAGAAGCGCCCAATGGTGTTCTGATCTTGAGGGTTCTGCATGCTCGTTAGGCGTGGTCTGTTCAACCTTCTCGCGGGGGGTGGAGCGGATCCGGCTCAAGCCCCAGGCAGCCATGGCCACGATCGCATCGAGCAGGAACGTCAATCCCAGGGCACCCGTGAGCCCCCAGTTCTGGAAGATGAAATAGGGACCCGCCAAGGCACCGAGGATGGCTCCAGTCAGGTTGAGGGTATAGAACCTCGACATGGCCCGCCTGGGCTGGGGGACCCGAAGCAGATGAAGAGCCTCGACCATGGCCGGAAACGTGGCGCCCATGGCCAGCGTCGGGGGGAGGATCCAGATGCAGGCCACCAGCCCGCGTAGGGCCTGGAGCACCCAGAAGTGCCCGACCCCGAGCCGAAGTAGGGGCACAAATGCCGCCACCAGCAGGTCAGATCCGATCAGAAGCAGCAGGGACCATAGGGCGATCGCGAGCTCCAGTGCTGCATACAGTCGCAGTGGGTGGCCGAGGCGTGCGGCCATCCGGGGGTAGAGCATCGCTCCGAGGGTGAGGCCCAGAAAGTAGACAGCGAGGACCACGGCTGCCGCGGGTGTGCTGGCCCCGAGAAGGCTGGAGAGGAGCTTTTCGAAGCTCTGCTCGGCCAGCAAGCCCGTGAATCCGGTGGTGATGAAGAGGAGTCCGAGCAGCTGAAGGGTGCGTTTCAAGCGGGCATGGCGGAACAGGGATTCGAACCTGGAAAGCAGGTGGGCCATGACCTATTCCTTTGGCGGATCTGGCAAATGATGGGAATTCTCGAAGGCAGCAGCATCACGGTCCATCTGCTCGCGACCGGATTTCCAGCGACCTGTCCGCACATAGCCCTGCCAGTCCTCGCGGAAGTAGATACCTTCATCCTCGGGATTGTAGGTGATGATCCGATCCCCGCGGACCAGGGCTGTGGAGAGGGGGAGTCGCTTTTCGACCTCCTTTGTGGTGTCCCTACAGAACCAGATGCCGTTGGGAAGGAAGGTGGTCGAGGAGAGGATGTCCTTTGGGTTGATACCGGCCTTCCCTGGTTGAGCGGGCGGGGCGATCGAGGCTGCTGGATGGGACGTCTTGGCTTCTTCTGCCCGCTTGGCGCTCAACGCTTCCTGACGCTGCCGCTCCAAGTGAATGGCCCGAATGGTGGGCATCTGGATGACCCGACCTTCTTGGGTGGGAGACAGCTTCAGGTGATCCTCATTCATCAACCACGATTGGATGTTGTCCCTGAGGTCCAGCCATGAATAAACGGATCCGGACGGGAAGGACCAGGTGCTGCGGCCGAACCCATGGATGGGGATGATGATGCATTCGGGCTCGAGCGTGAAACCATGAATGCCCGTGAAGGTAGACAGCAGCTCGTTCTGTTCGTTCGCGATTCCGGGAAAGGTTTCCCCATGATCGGAAGTTACCAGTCCCGATAGTTCCGGGTAATCACGGCCCCAGGTTTCGAGGAACGGCTTCAATCGCTGGAGCAGGAACTTCGAACGGGCCTCGAAATGCCGCTGGGCATTCGCTCGAGGGCCGACTCGGGCACCTTGATCCCGCTGGAGTTCAGCGGCGGTGGAATAGGGCTTATAGGAGTAGGAGCTTCGCCACAGCCACTTCCAGCTCGACAGAGCCCTCATCTCCTCGAACCGGAGAATGATGGGGGCGTGCAGTTCGCAGTTGTGGGAGGAAACCCAGTTGTGGTTCTTCAACTGTCGGCCAATGTCGCGGTAGTAGGCATTGGTATCGCTCCAGGTATTGCTTGTCTCCACCGGAGAAAGGTAGTTCTGGGCCCACGAATACACGGGCCAGCAGGTTCCGAACCCGAGTGTGAACCAGTATTTCCACCCCCCTTCGGGTTCCAGGACCGTGGTGAACAAGTTGGGTTGCAGGCCGAAGGCCGGCGTCAAGGAATCATCGATGACAAAGGCAGTTCTGATTCCCCTGAGCTCAGCTGTCCGGAGGAGCGTCAGATCATCGGGCTGCTGGAATTCACGCCAGGAGGGCATGACTTTCGAGAAGCGCATTCGTTCAATCGGGGCACCGAAAAGGACGTTCCAGGTCATGCGGGTCGCAGGCAAGGCACACACCGGGGTGACACCCTCGGGAAGCTTCCATTCCGGCATGGCCCTTTCAAAGGTGTCCCGCCGGAGTGCATCGAAGGAGACGAGCATCAGCCGCCGCTTCTGGGTCGGAACGTCAGAAGGGCCTGGCATGAACCGTCGGAAAACATCGTGCGGCACCAGGATGAGAAGGACGAGCCCTGCCAGGATGCCGAATAGCCTCAGCCAGCGAAGGTTGCGTGAGGCGGTCCATACGGCCCGGGCCATGAGGGCAGCACCGGCACCCAGGAACATGAAGAGGGCGAGTGCCATCGGCATGTGCTTGATCCAAGGCAGCGTGGCCAGGGCTCCAGGGACCAGGCAATAGAGCACGCCATGAAACCAGAAGAGTGTGGCGGCTCCGATCAGGCATCCCTTTTTGAATGAAACATGCGAAGGATCCTGCTCACCGATGCCGACAAGTGAAACGAATCCTGTGATCAGTCCGATCACAAGGCTCACCACCAGGGCGGTCAAGGCCCATACGAGCACGGCGTTGAGCATGACCCCGGTCAGTTTCACGCCATCAAGGAAGGGATGCGGCTGTTCCTTGATGATGACCGCAGCCCGGGTTCCCAGAAGCGCCCATGCCAGGCCCCAGACCAGAACGATACCTAGCATCCATCGCGCTTTCTGGGCGGCATTCGCCTTCATTACCTAACCTCGTGGGTGCTGGTATGGACAATGTGAAACGGCAAGTGACCATCCTATCCGCACCAGTCGTTCGCTAAGCAACAGCCGTGCCGGGTACTCGTCACACTGGGTGGACCAGGACCTAAGCCTGGGCTCATCAGAAGGGCCTTGGGACGATGAGGAAGCCTACAAGCTCCCCAGCAGCTCCCTCGCCCCCCGGTGCGTCGGGTCGAGCTTCAGGGTTTCTTCTGCGGCCCGCCGCGCCTCCTCCTTCCGTCCCAGGCCCTGGAGGATCTGCCCCTTGCGCCACCAGGCGCCGGGGTAGCCGGAGGAGCCGCCCTCGAGGGGTTCGCGGAGCGCCTGGTCGAGAGCCAGCAGGCCCTCCTGGCGGTGCAGGCCGCTGGCGGCGGCGACTTTGCCCAACTGCAGGCGCAGCAGGCTGGGCGCATCGACCTGACCCAGGTGGTCCTGGATGACCTTCCAGGCCACCTCGGGCTGGCCGGCGTGCAGGTAGGCGTCGCTGACGGCGATGACCCCGCGGGCCCGGGTGCGCACGCCGGGGAGCAGGCGCGGGGCCTCCGCCAGCAGGCGAGCGTTCTTTCCCGCCTCGCCCAGCGCCTTCTTGGCGGGTTTGCGGTCCAGAGCGTCCAGCCACTGGCCCACCACTTCAGGATCCTGGGGGGCCCTGGCGAGGGCGCGGGCGAACCAGGGTTCCGCCTCGCCCCACTTGCCCTCCTCCACAAGGATGAGGGCCTGCAACAGGTCGCCCCGGGCGGGGGCGATGGCGCGCAGGCGCTCGGCGCACTGCAGGGCCCTGCGGGTGGAGCCGCCGAACAGTCCGGGCAGCATCTCGTAGGCCAGGCCCAGGCTGGTCCAGGCCGGGGCCAGGGTGGGGTCGGCCACGGTGGCAGCGCGCAGATCGTCCATGGCGCCGAGGGCGCTGCGCAGGGCGCCGAAGTCGCGCTGCTTGATGGCCTCGCCGGCCCGTGCCAGGCCCCGGGCCAGGAGGGCATCCGCCAGGTCGGGCTTCAAGGCCACCGCGCGTTCCGCGGCGGCGAGAGCCTCCCGGAAGCGCAGGAGGCTGGAGAGGGCCTGGGACTTCGCCGCCCAGGCAGGGGCATCGTTGGGCTGCTCGCGCAGCCGCTGCTCCGCCTCGCCCAGGACCTTGAGGTAGCGGCCCGCCTCCAGATCGGCGCGGAAGGCGGGGGCCTGGGCCTGGAGGAGCACCACGGCGGCGGAGGCGGCGAAGCGGATCACAGGACCCCTAGGAGACAATGGCAAGACAGGATTAGCAGGATTGAAGGTCGGGATGAACAGGATTCAGGAGTTGCCTTCGCTCATGCGGCCATGGCCGATCTTCCTGCGGCAGGTGTGGGAGGCCGCTTTCTCGGATGGATGGGGCCTGGCCCAGTGTATGGAACCGGCCAGGCCTTTCGGTTACCCTAAGTGATTGTCTGGACACGACTCTGGAGGAGCTCGCATGGCGATCAAGGGGGGACTGCTGGAAGGGAAGCGCGGCCTGATCATCGGGGTGGCCAACAAGCGGTCCATTGCCTGGGGCATCGCGCAGAAGGCCACCGAAGCCGGCGCTCAGCTCTGCCTGACTTATCAGAATGAGCGCCTGGGCGACAACGTCCGGGAACTGGCCGCGGAACTGAAACACCCCCTCCTGCTCATGATGGATGTGGGCAGCGACAGCCAGATCGTCATGGCCTTCGACGAGATCCGCAAGACCTGGGGCAAACTGGATTTCCTGGTGCATGCGGTGGCCTTCGCGCCGCGGCAGGCGCTGGAAGGGACTTTCGTGGAGACCAGCCGCGAGGATTTCCGGGTGGCTCACGACATCAGTTCCTATTCGTTGGCTGCCCTTTGCCAGGCGGCGCGGCCGCTCATGGCTGAGGGAGGCTCCATCGTGACCCTGAGCTATCTGGGCAGCACCCGCGTGGTGCCTGGCTACAATGTGATGGGCGTGGCCAAGGCCAGTCTGGAAGCCAGCGTAGATCGGAAGAGCA
>JBBIHT010000172.1:0-5176 GCA_037446845.1 Geothrix sp.
CAAGGGGGCCGTTCCGGAAGAACGAAAACAACCGAAACGATGGGGGAATAATTGATTATCACCCCATCATGTTCATAGTGGCAGGTCTTTCATACCCAGTTGTGAGCAGAGCTGGGGATTGCCTAGGGCACCTTCGTCCAGCGCTCGCACCAGCTCAGCACAGTCTCGTACCAGAGCTTGCTGTTCTGGGGCTTCACCACGAAGTGGAATTCGTCGGGGAAGTAGAGCAGCTCGCTGGGAACGCCCCGGAGCTGGAGCGTATTGAAGAGCTGGAAGGCCTCCCCCACGGGTACGCGGTAGTCCAACTCGCCGTGAATGACCAGCATGGGCTTGGTCATGGCGGCGATGGCGCTGCTGGGGCTCTGGGCCTGCCAGCGGGCTTTGGTCTCTGCGCTTTCCCAGGGCCAGCCCTTGAACTCCCAGCGGGGGAACCACAGCTCCTCGCTGCCCAGTTGCATGGATTCGGTATTGAAGATGCCGGCGTGGGTCACGAAGGCCGCGAAGCGATTGGCCTCGTGACCCGCCAGCCAGTTGGTGGCATAGCCGCCATAGCTGCCGCCGCAGGCCACCACGCGCTTGGGATCCGCATTGGGCACGGCCTTGAGGGCCGCATCGAGCGTGTTCATGAGATCGGTCATCACCGCGCCGTTCCAGTCGCCGCTGATGGCATCGGTGTAGGCCTGGCCGAAGCCCGTGGAGCCCCGAGGATTGGGAAGCACCGTGATGAAGCTGCGGCTGGCCCAGGCCTGGGAGTTCCACCGTGGATGCCAGGAATCGGCGTTGTCTCCCTGAGGTCCGCCATGAATGACAAAGGCCACTGGATAGGACTTGGTCGGGTCATAGCCCACGGGCTTCAGGATGAAGGCATGGGCCCGGGTGGCCTTGCCCGCCACGGGCAGGGTGTCCACCCACAGCACCTCCGGTTCATTGAGGCCCAGTTCCTGGGCCAGGGCCTGGTTGTGGTGAGAGGTCCGCGCGAGGTGTCCCGTCCCCAGGTCCAGGCGGTAGAGATCCGGGGGTGTGGAGAGGCTGCTGGAGAGCACCACGGCGTGGTCCCCGGCCAGGGCGAAGCCGCCGCAGTGTAGGCCAGTGCTGAGGCGCTGGAGGTCCTTGCCGTTCCAGCGGAAGAGATCCGCATGCCCCTGGATCTCGCTGGTGGCCACGAGATCCTGGCCCTGCCACTGGAACTCGCCAAAGCTCTGGTCCAGGGCCTGGGTGGTGCGGATGATCCTGCCGCTGGCGCGGTCCATGACCCAAAGCTCGAACTTGTCCGACTCGAAGCCCGGCCGTCGCTGGGCGCGCCAGGCCAGGTGCTTCCCGTCCGGGGAGTAGCGCGGCGTGGTATCCATGGCTGGATTGTCCGTGAGCTTTCGGATGGCGCCTCCGGCCAGGGACACTTCGTAGAGCTCGCCGTTGGTGCTGGTGGCGCGGGTCTGATCGGGGTGGGACTCGAAGGCCAGGGCACGGCTGTCCGGGGCCCAGTCGTAGCCGTCCCCGGCGGAGACATCGGCGAAGTTGGGCACATCCGTAGCCAGGCCGGCGGTGAGATCCCTGGGCGCGGCACTGCCATCGCTGGGCACCACGAAGAGATGGCTCACCTGCTGCGGATCCTTCCAGGCATTCCAGTGCCGGTACATGAGGGTGGTGTAGAGGCGGCCCGTGACCTTGGTGGTTTCCTTCTCCTTGAGGTAGGCGGCGTTCTCGGCGTCGCTGCCGCTGGGGACGGTGGAGCTGAGGAAGGCGATCCATTTCCCATCGGGGCTCCAGGCCTGGCCCTCTGCGCCACCACTCAGCTTCGTGAGCTGCTGCTTCCGCCCCGTGGCCAGGTCGAGGATCCAGACCTGCCCACCGGATTGATAGGCCAGCCGCTTCCCGTCGGGGCTGAAGCGGGGCCGGGTCTGGTTGCCAGGCCCCAGCTCCAGGGCCTTGGCTTCGCCCTGGGCGGTGCCCATCCAGATGCGAGTGACGGTCTTGTTGGCGGCCACATCCACGGTGCCCACCTGGTAGGCCAGGGCGCCGGAAATGGATAGCTGCGGGTCGCCGACTCGTTTCACCTTGAACAGGTCATCCACCTGCAGGGGGCGGGCTGCCAGCAGGGGCAGGGTTGCGAGCAGAAGGAGGGTGCGTTTCATGGGGTCCTCAGAATTCCGTGAGCAGGTAGCGGGCGATGACCGTTCGCTGGATTTCGCTGGTCCCTTCGCCGATGGTGCATAGCTTCACATCGCGGTAGTACTTCTCCACCGGGTAGTCCTTGATGTAGCCGTAGCCGCCCAGGATCTGCACGGCCTGGTCGGCTACCCGGCAGGCCACTTCGGAGCTGTAGAGCTTGGCCATGCTGGCGGCCTTGGCATAGGGCAGGCCTGCGTCCTTCAGGCCGGCGGCGCGGTGGATGAGCAGGCGGGCGGCTTCGATCTCGGTGCCCATGTCGGCCAGCTTGAACTGGATGCCCTGGTGGTCGCAGAGGGGCTTGCCGAAGGAATGGCGCACCTTGCTGTAGCGCAGGGCTTCCTCGAAGGCACCCTGGGCCATGCCGAGGCCCAGGGCCGCGATGCTGATGCGACCGCCATCCAGGGTCTTCATGGCCTGCTTGAAGCCCACGCCGTCTTCGCCCAGCAGGTTGGCTTCGGGAACCTTCACATCCTCCAGGATCAGTTCCGATGTATCGCTGGCGCGGAGGCCCAGCTTGTTCTCCTGCTTGCCGGCGCGAAAGCCGTTCATGCCCTTTTCCAGCACGAAGGCGCTGATGCCATCGGTGGCGCTGTGGCCCGGCCGGGCTGGTCGCGTCCGCGCCATGACCACAAAGATATCGCCCACGGTGCCATGGGTGATGAAGGTCTTGGTGCCGTTCAGGATGTAATAGGAGCCTTCCTTCCTGCCGCTGGTGCGCAATGAACCGGCATCGCTGCCCGAACCGGATTCCGTCAGACCCCAGGCGCCGATGGCCTTGCCGCTGGCCAGGGGCTTGAGGTAGGCCTGCTTCTGCCGCTCGTTGCCCATGGCGTAAATGTGATTGCTGCAGAGGCTGTTGTGGGCGGCGACGGTGATCCCCACGGAGCCATCCACCCGGGAAAGTTCCTCCACCACCGTGGCGTATTCCAGGTAGCCCATGCCCGCGCCGCCGTACTGCTCGGGAAAGATCACCCCCATCATTCCCATCTCACCCAGCTGCTTGATCACGGCCATGGGAAAGGTCTTGGCCTCGTCCCAGGCCATGACATGGGGGCGGATCTCCTTTTCGGCGAACTTTCGGACCTCAAGGCGCAGGGCCTCGACATGCTCGGGGAGCGAAGGGTTCATGTTGGCCTCGTGTCAGCGGAGGGTGGCCACCGTGGCGACCATGGCCGCGGCAGGACGGGGAAGCAGGTTCTTCTTTTTGAGGATGGCTCCGGCTTCGGGGAGCACCTCCAGGGCCTTGAGGATGAAGGGGTCCTTCTCGCACTGGAGTCTGAAACCCGCCTCCACGCCGAAAGCCACATTCTGCATCTCGATGGCCAGCTGTTCCCGAATGGCCTCGCGGTTGGCGGCCCAGTCCTTCTCGGAGATGGCGAGTTTCTGCTCCAGGGCCCAGGAGCGGAACCGCTCCAGCACGGCATCATCCGCGTGTTGCCCCTGGTGGATGCCAAAGGCCTCCTTCTCGTGGACCGCGAAGCGGAAGAACGCCGAGTTGCGGAAGCGGAGGTTGATCATGACCTCGTTGAGGCGCACCTGGGGAATGGCATAGTCGGGGTTGATTCCACCGCCGCCATAGACCGTCCGGCCCAGGTCGGTCTTGAACTCCGGGCCCTGGGGCTTCGCGTCCTTGTCATCTTCGGGGTTGTAGTAGTCGTCCAGGCCGTGGCTGTAGTCGCGCTGGATGCTGCGGCCCGAAGGCGTGTAGTAGCGGGCCGTGGTGAGGGCAAGTCCCCGGGAGCGGTTGATGGTGAGGACACTCTGTACCAGCCCCTTGCCCCAGCTGGTCTGCCCCACCACCAGGCCGCGGTCGTGGTCCTGCACGGCGCCGGTGACGATCTCGCTGGCACTGGCGCTGCCGCGGTTGATGAGAATGACCAGGGGGAAGGGGTCCAGCTGGGCACCCTTGCGGGTGCGGGTCTGGTTTTCGTCGCGGCCATCCCGACCTTTCTGGCTCACGATGAGCTGGTCCGGGCCCAGGAGCTGGCGGCAGATCCCGATGGCCGCATCCAGCACGCCGCCGCCGTTCCCGCGGAGGTCCAGCACCAGTTGCGTCATGCCCTGCTTCTTGAGCGTGGCCACGGCCCGTTCGAACTCCTCCGCCGTGGTTTCCCCGAAATCCTTGATCAGAATGAGCCCAGTGGTCGGGTTCAGCATGAAGCTGTAGTACACGCTGTTGGTGGGCACCTCGGCCCGGGGAATGGCAAAGTGGAGCAGGTCGCTCAGGCCGGCCCGCTGGATGGCGAGGTTGACGATGATGCCCTTCTCGCCCCGGAGCTTCTGGAGCGCCGCTGCGGAACTCATGCCCTCGGTGCTGACGCCATCAATCTCCTTGATCATGTCGCCGGAACGGACGCCCAGGCGATCCGAGGGGCCGCCCTTCATGGGGCTGATGATGGCGATGCCCTGCTCGTGCTGCTGGATGATGGCGCCGATGCCGAAGAAGGAGCCCTTCTGCTCCTCGCGGAGCAGGCGGAATTCACTCTCGTCCATGTAGTTGGAATGGGGATCCAAGGTGTGGAGCATGCCCTGGATGGTCGCGTGGGTGAGTTGCCGGGGGGCCGGGGGCTCCGGGCTCTGCTTCTGCACCAGGTCCATGACCTCGGTGAGGGTGTCCAGGCCCCGCCGGCTGGCCCCCTCGTGAGCGGAGCGCGCCAGCAGGGGCCCGGCAACCGCCAGCGTGACCGCCATGGTCATCCACATCCAGTTGCGCTTGAGGAAACGAGCCATGGGATTCCCGGGGAAGAACCCCCAGTTTACGCCGGAAGCGCCTAGAACTCTTCCAGGATCCGCTGGGCCTCGGGTGCCATGCGCTCCCGGCTGGCCCGGGCTGCGAGGATGATGCTCTCGAACTGGCGGAAGGCGATCTCTAGATCCTCATTGAGCACCAGGAAATCGTAGGCGGGATATAGCTCCATCTCGTGGCGCGCATGTCGCAGGCGGATGCGAATTTGTTCGTCCGAATCCTTCCCGCGGGCCCGGAGCCTCTGTTCGAGGACCTGGACGG
>JBBIHT010000173.1:0-5168 GCA_037446845.1 Geothrix sp.
TGGCCCTGGATCACGCCGGCGCCTTCGAGAAGACCCTGCGGGCCGTGCCGGAACGCCGCCGGCGCCTGGCGAAGGCCTTGCGCCACCATGACAGTTGCCCCAGTGAGGCCAATTTCCTGCTGGTCTCCCCGGACCCCTCGGCGGAGCTGACGGCCGAGAACCTGAAAGTCCGCCAGATCCCGGGCACCAATGCAGCCCGGATCACCATCGGTGATGAGATGACGGTGGGACGCCTGGCCTCGGTCCTCGGCGGCACCCTTGGACCCCCAGCCCCCAGGCGCCCCCGCCGCCTGCTGGTGCTGGATGTGGATGGCGTGCTCATTGACCCAGGCCGCAGTTTCATGGAGGCCGTGAAGCGCACGCTGGCTCAGCTTCGACCTGCGCTGCCCTGGTCGGACGAAGTCTTCGCGGCCTTCAAGCGAGCGGGCGGATTCAACAATGATTTTCGCCTCACCGCAGGGGCCCTGGCTTTGGCGGAACGGTACGGCGACTGCGACCTCCGGGCCCTGCTGGCCGGGGACTCCAGCCTGGTCCTGCAGGGATTGGGGGCACGCATCGCGATGTTGGAGCCCCAGGTACAGGCGGTGGTCCAGAGGTACTACGCGGATACCCTCGGCCTGGAAAGCCCCAAGGCCAACCTGGAGGAACTCACCGCGCCGGGTTGGGATCTGGCCGTGCTCACGGGGCGGCCACCGGAAGAACTGGCCCTGGCCTGGCGAGTGCTGGGTTTCACCCTTCCCGCTGTCTGCGATGCGGCCCCTCACCTCCGCAAGCCGGCGCCCTCGGGGTTGCTGCAATTGGCGGATGCCTTCCGCGCGGAGGAAATCCTGTTCGCGGGCGATACGGTGGATGATGCCGCCTGCCTGCGTGCGGCGGCCCGCCTTCGCCCCGAGCTGGCCTGGCGCTTCGCGGCCATCGGCCCGGAAGGCCCGCGCTTCGCCCAGGCCGGGGATCGCCAAAGCGCGACCCTTCGCGCCCTGTTGCCGATGCTGAATCAGGAGCAGTCATGAGAACCGCGGCCGTGCATCGAACCACGAGCGAGACGGATGTTCGCTTGGCCCTCTGCCTGGAGGGTGGGGAGGCCCGCATCCGCACCGGCCTGGCCTTCTTCGATCACATGCTTCTGCAAGTGGCCCGTCATGGGGGCCTCGGCCTGGAGCTCGAGGCAAAGGGGGATCTGGCCGTGGACAGCCATCACCTGGTGGAGGATGTGGGCCTGTGTCTGGGTGAAGCCCTCCGGGACGCCTTGGGCGACCGGGCCGGCATCGCGCGTTTCGGGCAAGCCTTGGTGCCACTGGATGAGACCCTGGCCAGGGTGGTGGTGGACTGCTCCGGCCGGCCCTGGTGCGAGTTTCACGCGGACCTCCCGCCCATTCTCCTGGGAGATGGTTTCCAGGTGGAGATGGTCAGGGAATTCTTCATCGCCCTGGCCCATCGCGGCGGCCTGACACTGCATGCGGATCTGCTGCGGGGCATCAACACCCACCACAAGGTGGAGGCCCTGTTCAAGGCCCTCGCCCTGGCCCTTCGCGAAGCTGTTCGCCGGGAGGGCACCCAACTCCCCTCCACCAAGGGGACCTTGACGCGATGAGCCCAGCCAATAGCATCACCCTCGTGGACTACGGCGCAGGGAATCTGGCCTCGCTGGAAGGGGCGCTGGATCGCCTGGGTCTCCCCCATCAGCGGGCCGCCACGCCCGACTCCGCTGCCCCCGTGGGTCCCCTGATCCTGCCGGGTGTGGGCCATTTCGAGGCGGCCCAGGCCTTGCTGCGGGAACGGGGCTGGTGGCGGCTGCTCCCCGGCATGGTGGCGGATGGCCGCCCGTTGCTGGGGATCTGCCTCGGTCTTCAGCTCCTGGCCGAAGGTAGCGAGGAAGCCCCCCGTGCCTCAGGCCTCGGTCTCCTGCCGGGCATCGTCCGGCGGCTCGGCCCCGGGGTGAAAGTGCCCCACATGGGCTGGAGCCGGGTGGAGCAGGTGTGTGCCCACCCCGCGCTCCCGGACCCCAAGGGGGCCTGGCTCTATTTTGTGCACAGCTATGCCCTGGAACCCTCCGCCGAGTCGGTCTATACCGCCGAGCACGGCAGACCCTTCTCTGCCGTCCAGGCCCGAGGCACCGTGGTCGGATTCCAGCCCCACCCGGAGAAGTCCGGGGCCTCAGGCCTGTTCCTCCTGCGGTCCGTCCTCACCTGGATGGGCGTTGCGGCCAAGGCTCGGGAGGTCTCGTGCAACTGATCCCGAGCCTTGACCTGATGCAGGGGAAACTCGTCCGGCTTCGCCACGGCGATCCCCGCCAGGCCGCGTTCTACGAGTGGTCAGCGGAGGCCTGGGTGGAGCGGCTGGCCGAAGCCGGTGCCACCCTCGTCCACCTGGTGGACCTGGATGCCGCCCTAGGGGGCTTCCAGACCCAGGCCTTCAGGCGTTTCCCCGCCCGGTTCCCCGCCCTGCGGTTTCAGATCGGCGGGGGATTGCGCACCCGCAGCCACATCCAGGAGGTGTTGGATCTGGGCTTCGACGCCGTGGTGGGAACCCTTGCCGTGGAACAGCCCAGCGCCTTGAAAGGCCTGCCCACAGGCCGAATCATCGCGGCCCTGGACCTGAAAGACCAATGCCTGGTCACCCGGGGCTGGCAGGAAGAAAGCCGCTGCACCTCGACCGATGTGTTCGAGGCTCTGCTCTCCCTGGGCTTCACCCGGGCCCTGGTCACGGATGTGGGCCGGGACGGAACCCTGGCAGGCCCTGGGGTTGAGACCACCGCCCTGGTGGCACGGGAAGGGTTCCAGGTACAAGCATCCGGGGGCCTGCGGAACCTCGAGGACCTGCGAAGCCTCGCATCGGTTCCTGGGGTGGTGGGGGCCATTTGCGGCAAGGCCATCCTGGAGTCTTCGATCCCTCTCAAGGACGCCCGTACGAAGGCGGCCCTGCAGGGGAGGGCCTGATGCCGGCCAAGCGGATCATCGCCTGCCTGGATGTGCGCGGAGGTCGCGTGGTCAAGGGGGTTCAGTTCAAGAATCTTCGGGACCTGGGCGATCCGGCCTCACTGGCTCACCGCTATGACGCCGAAGGGGCCGATGAACTGGTGTTCCTGGACATCAAGGCATCCCAGGAGCAGCGCCAGACCCGAGACGCCTGGGTGCGGGAGGTGGCCAGGGAATTGAGCATCCCCTTCACCGTGGGGGGCGGCGTTTCCAGCGTGGCCGATGCCCGGGCCCTGTTGCGGACCGGGGCCGACAAGGTGGCGATCAACACCGCCGCCCTCCTGCGTCCGGCCCTGATCGCCGAGTTGGCCGATGCCTTCGGCCGCCAATGCGTGGTGGCCGCCGTGGATGTGAAACGAGACGAGCAGCTGGGTTGGCGCGTTTTCCTCAAGGGCGGGACCGAGGCCACGAATCGCCCGGCCCTGGACTGGTTGTGGGAACTGGCGGAACAGGGTGCCGGCGAGGTCCTCCTCACCTCCATGGACCGGGATGGAACAGGCGAGGGTTTCGACCTTGCGCTCATTGAGCGGGCTGCGGAACTGCCGATCCCTCTCATCGCCTCCGGCGGCGCCGGACAGGCCAGCCACTTCCTGGATGCCCTGGAGCACGGTGCCGACGCGGTCCTGGCCGCCAGCCTGTTCCATGAAGGCGTGCTGCCCATTCCCCGCCTGAAGGCCTACCTGGCGGAGGCCAACCTCGTGATCCGGATCTGACATGAACCTCGACGACCTGCAATTCGATTCCGCTTCGCTCATCCCCGGCATCGTGCAGAGCCGCAGCGGTGAAGTTCGCATGCTGGCCTGGCTGAACCGTGAGGCCCTGCAGCGCACCCTGGATACGGGGTTCGTGACCTTCTGGAGCCGATCGCGCCAGTGTCTCTGGACCAAGGGGGACACCAGTGGCAGCCGCCTCAGGCTGATCGAGATCCGGCCGGATTGTGATGGAGACTGCCTGCTGATCCTGGCCGATCCGGAGGGGCCGAGCTGCCATCGCGGCACCGAATCCTGTTTTGATGGAACCCCCATGGCCACCACGCTGCCCTGGCTCGGTCGCCTGGAAACCCTGCTGCAAACCCGCAAGGACACGGCCGATGCAGCCGGCAGTTACACCCAGAGGCTGTTCGCCCAGGGCGTGGATCGTATCGGCAAGAAGGTCGTGGAAGAGGCTGGCGAGGTGGTCATCGCGGCCAAGAACCCAGATGACCAGGCCTTCCTGGGTGAGGCCGCCGACCTGCTCTTCCACCTGGAGCTGCTGCTGCGCAATCGTGGCTGCAGCCTGCTGGAGGTGGTGGAAGTCCTGAGGCAGCGCCATGACCTCGGCCCGGAGGTGCGCCCCTGATGGCCGTGCACACCCCTCATTTCCCCGACCTGTTGTTCTCGGCCGCCGGTCGCCTGCGGCGTTGGGAGGCCTCCCTCATGGGCCTATTCGAAACCCATGGCTATCGCGAACTGCGCCCCTCGCTGGTCCTGCACGATCGTATTCCAGGACAGGCCCTGCGCTTTTTCGATGGGGATGATCTGGTGGCGCTCCGTTGGGATTTCACGACCTCCCTGGCCGCCCTGCTGGCTCGCACCTTCTCCAGTCCACCGGACCGCGTGTCCTATGCCGGGGCCGTGTTCCGCCGTCCGGTCCAACCCTGGGAGGCTGTGGAGCGGTTCGAGGTGGGCTGTGAGCGCATCCAGCTGACCGGAGCGCCCTCCGCCGAGCCGGACCTGGAACTGGCCCGCCTGCTCATGGGCGTTCCGAAAGCCATCGGCCTGAAGCGCGCCATCCTCCACCTGGGCAATGCCGCCCTCGTGCGGCTGCCCATGGAGGCCGAGCACCTCCCGGATTTCCAGGCGGCGGCCGTGGTGGCTGCCCTTTCACGCCGGGCCCCGCACCGGGTCCGGGAAGCCCTAGCCGATCACCCCGCCACCCCGCGACTGCTGCTCCACGCCGAGGCTTTGCTGTCGGGCCTGGATGGCACCCAGTCCCTGGATGCTCTGGGGGGAAGCCCCTATGAGGCGCTCCTCGCGGAGGAGCGGGCGCGCGGCATCGACCTCGCGCGCGCGCCGCTCTCGCGCTTCGTCCTCGCGTCGCGCGCGGACGCCGACGCGACGACGTCGACGCTGCGTCGGATGTCGGCCATCCGCGCGTTCCTCGCGTTCTGCAAAAGGAGCGGCCGCATCGCGCACTCGCCGGCGTCGCTGCTCG
>JBBIHT010000174.1:0-5115 GCA_037446845.1 Geothrix sp.
GCATCGTGCAATGGGTGAGTACGCCCTCCACCTGGCCAGTGGCCGCATCGAACAGGTAGGCACCGTGGACGCGAATGGCATCGTAGGCCCGCAGGGGATTCAGGCAATGGTGGGGGCTGGTGATGAGATCCACCAGGCAGAGGTTCTCCCGCACCTCGATCCGGGGATGCCGGCGCACGGTCTCGCTCAGCACCCTCTGCACGGCAAGGCCCGTGGCATCCTTGGCGTGATAGATACGGCGGGCGCGGTGGGCGGCCTCCTGGGTGGGATCGGGCCTGCCCGAAGGCCCCAGGTCGAAGGGCACACCCAGCCGTTCCCACAGGAATTCCTTGCAGAGCTTCGGCCCCTGCTCAGCCAGCATCCGCACCGCCTCGGGGCGACACAATCCGGCTCCGGCCGCCTCGATATCAGCCGCGAAAAGCTCAGGGGTGTCACCCACCTCCGGCGGAGGTTCACCGATGATGCCGCCCTGGGCCCAGGAAGTATTGCTGGAGCCCAGCTCATCCTTGGCCACCAGCACCACGGACGCCCCCAGATCTGCGGCCCGGATCGCCGCGGCACACCCGGCGATGCCCGCACCTATGACCAGCAGATCCGCAGTTCCCTTCATGTCAGCTCCCAGGTCGGCCGGTCCAGCGCCCAGTATGGCTGCAAGTCCGTCACAGCTTTCAGGTTCTTCCCATGGTCCAGCCTCCGCAGGGTGAGGTCCAGAGAAGTCGCGCAGTCCACCACGCCCCAGGGTGTGACGAGGCGCCCGCCCACGGCCCCCAGGCGCTGCACCGCCTCCGCCCAGAGGGCCAGCATGCCCGCACCATTGGCCAACTGCAGGTGGTGATACCCACCCGCCATCAGGATGAGGCCCTGGAGGCCCGCCTTCAGGTCGCCGGTAGCCTGGTCCCACAGGGGCTCCAGGGCATCGTGGCACTCATGGAAAAGGCCATGATTGAACAGGGACACGCCGCAGGAAAGCGGGTATCCAGGCCCGGGGGGAAGGGGCGTCAGGGCCGCCAACTGCCAACCCGAACGAAGGCTCACCAAGGGCCCCCATCCCCACCAGGCTGGGTGGGGGCGCCAACCTGTGGGCCCGGCTTCTGCGGTATCCAGCCAGACCTCAAGATGTTCATGCCAGGCCCTGGCGGGGTCCGTGACACCAAGGGGCCTCAGCATGGGCTCAGCGGCCTGGAGGAGCAGGGCTTCGGGCAAACCGTCCGGGTGGGCCTGCCTCAGACGCGGAGCCCCCAGCACCGTGGGCCACGCCAGCACCTGCCGATTCCCGGCATTCGCGAGGGCAGACTCGAGTCGCGCCCGGAGGTACGCCTGGATGGCCTTGGGCAGCAGGGGCTGCCGTTGCCAGAAGGGAGTCTGGTTGCAGGCAGTGCTCATGGTTCGATCACCATCCGCAGGGTCAGGCCGCCCGTCTCGTTCTCGTCTGCCCCGGCCCACTGGCACCCGGGCAACTGCACCCGCAGGAGCCTGCGCGGTTCGCCCTCCTGGTGCGCCAGCAGCCAGTGGGCCAGGCGACCTCGATGCAGCTTGGAGAAGTGGCCCAGCGCCCTGCCCCGGGCATCGAAGATCTCGACCCGGTGCCTGGGGCGGTTCCAGGCGCCCAGGAGACTCGCTGAATCCCGGGGCAGCAGTTCCCAAAGCTCCCCTGTCGGGATGATCGCCGCCGCCCTGGCCAGGGCTTGGGTCCAGTGGGCCTTCAGGCCCGGAATGCCCGCGAGTTTCAATTTGTAGGGAGGCACCAGATCATCCCCCCGGATCAGGCCCCGCAGGGCAGAGAGGATGAATACCTGGCGCCAGGCCCTGGAGGGCAATGAGGCCGCCGCCAGAGCCTTGAACGCCACCCCGGAATACCGGTCCAGCGCTGGGAGCAACGGCACCTCGCCCGCCAGGGCCAGCGCTTCCATCCTGGCCTTGGCGAGGGCCATGCCCCTGACCGCGAAGGCTTTCTCCAGGGCCCCTGGGGATCCACCCCGGGCCAGCTGGACCAGGCGCTCCCGCACCCAGTGCTGGGCGGGGGATTCGGCGAGCAGGCCGGGGGTGCCCCCCGGAACCTTCTCCGCGGAGGGAGCCAGAAGGATGAGCGGCCAGGGCTTCATGGGAACGGAACCTGGCGACCCGCCGAAATCCGGTCTCCCAGCCACGCTTCCAGGCTCACCAGCTCAATGCCCTGGAGCAGCTCCCCCAGGCGCTCCCGGTAGCCGCGCAGGCCCGCGCCATGGGCGAACCGATGGCCGAAGGACGCGCCGGGAAGGCTGGGCTGGCCTGCGTCGAATTCCCACGGATGCAGTGCCAACGGAGTCCCTGCCCCCAGCTCGGCCCGTTCCAGCCAGGCCTTTCGCACCAGGGCAAACGGCAGAACCCGGGGCCCCCAGCCCCACAACGGGCAACGCCAGGGACCGGACCAGAGCACCGGGGGCGGGAGTTCCCACACACCATTGGGCAACGGGTGAGCGGACCGGGGATGGCCGGGCGACCCGATGACCGCCAGGGGCACCCGGCTCGAATCGTACTGGAACCCCAGCTCCGGCAGATCCTGCCACCAGTCCAGGGCCACTCCGCGCAGACTCCACTCGGGCGCCCGGTACCCCAGGATGGGGACACCCGCCTCGTCCTCCAGGCGCGCCTTGCCGTCCCGAAGGTTGGCCTTCCAGCCCGCATGATCCATCTCGAAGGCCCGCCGATGGGTAAGCCCATGGAGGCCGATGGGGTGGCCCTGGGCTACGATCTCCCTCAGCAGATGGGGATGCCGCTGGGCCTGGTCCGCCAGACAGAACCAGGTCCCCTTCGCGCCGACCCCGGCACAAAACTCCAGGGCCAGGTGGGTGATCCGAGGTAGACGGCATTCATACCGGTCCAGGGCGTCCGGCAGGTCGAAGGGCGGACAGCACAACTGGAACCAATCCTCCCAATCGAAGGAGAGGGGCAGGCGTGGCTGGTTCAGGTGAAGTTCCGTTCAGACAGGCTGATGAACTCCAGGGAAAAATCGTCCAGTTCCGTCTGGAATTGTTTCAACTGCCCCTGGAAAAAGTTGTAGGCCATGAGGGCGGGGATGGCCGCGGCCAAGCCCATGGCCGTGGCCACCAGGGCTTCGGAGATGCCTGGAGCCACGGTGGCCAGGTTCGCATTCCCGGTGGCACCGATGCCGCGGAAGGCGTCAATGATGCCCCATACCGTTCCGAAGAGGCCGATGAAGGGACTCACTGCGGCAACGGTTGCAAGAAGGCCCAGGTTGCGCTCCAGGCGGCCCATCTCCACGACCGAAGCCCGCTGCAGGCTGCGTTCCACAGCCTCCATGCTCCGCAACTGGGGATGGCCTTCCTGGCCCACCTGGCGCAACTGGTAGGTCACTTCGCCATAGCCGGCTACGAACAGGCCCACCAGGGGGCTCATGGCGAATTTCTCGATTTGTTGCTTCAGTTCCCGCCAATCCGTCGCCCGTTTGAAGGCCCCCCGAAAGCGCTCGGAAATGTCCCGACTGCGCCGATAGAGCACCGCCTTCTGGATGATCACGAGCCAGCTGAACAGCGAAAAGGCCAGGAGAATCACCAACACGGTCTTGGAAACAGCCCCCGCGTGCAGCATGACCTCGAGCAGGTTGACTTCATTGCCCGTAGGCACCAACAGGATCGCCATGCCGCCTCCATTCCTGAATGATAGCAAGGCGAAGGCGTGAAACCCGGCTCGGGGTGATCGCGGCTGGATGGCGACCCCAGGCCATCAAGCCGCTACACTGGGTCCTTTGCAAGAGGGACTCATGCAGGTGCTGGTCGTCGGCTCGGGATATGTCGGTCTGGTGGCCGCGGCATGCTTCGCCGAAGCGGGGCATCACCTCCTTGGGGTGGATGTGGACGCTGCCAAGGTGGCCACCCTGTCCAGCGGCCGATCGCCCATATTCGAGCCCGGCCTGGACGAGCTTCTGGCCCGCCACCTCGCCTCCGGTGCCCTCCGATTCACGACCGACCTGAAGGCCGGCATCGCCCAGGCCGATGCGGCCTTCATCTGCGTGGGCACGCCTCAGAGCCAGGACGGCAGCGCCGACATGCGCTTCGTGCTGGCGGTGGCGACCCAGATCGGCGAGGCCATGAACCTGCGCGCCGTGGACGCCAAGCCCCTCATCGTGGTGGACAAGAGTACCGTGCCTGTGGGCACCGCGGCCCGGGTTCACGCCGAGATTGCCGCGCACACGGATCGCGCCTTCGAGGTGGTGAGCAATCCCGAGTTCCTGCGGGAAGGCTCGGCCATCAGTGATTTCATGGAGCCCGACCGGGTGGTGGTGGGTTGCCGCACGGATCAGGCTGAGGCCGTCATGAAAGGGCTCTACCAGACCTTCCTGGCGCGCAGCGGAGGACGGTGGTTCCGCATGGACCCCGCCAGCGCCGAGCTGACCAAGTACGCCGCCAACGCCATGCTGGCCCTGCGCATCAGCTTCATCAACGAGATCGCCAACCTGGCGGAAGCCGTCGGCGCTGATGTGGATTTTGTGAAGACAGCCATCGGCGCAGACAGCCGCATCGGTCCGGCTTTTCTCAACCCCGGTCCGGGATTTGGCGGATCCTGTTTCCCCAAGGATCTCCAGGCCCTGCTCAAGGTGGCCCGGGAGCATGGCCAGCCCATGCTGACCCTCTCCGCCACAGTGGAAGCCAACCGCCAGCAGAAGCAGATTCTCCTGCGGAAAGTGAAGCAGCAGTACGGCGTGAAGCCCCATGTGCCCGCCCCCCTGAAGGGCCGGCATTTCGCCCTCTGGGGACTGGCCTTCAAGGCCGACACGGATGACATCCGGGAAAGCATGGCCCTGGAGCTCATTGATGGCCTCCTGAACCTGGGAGCCACCGTGGCGGTCCATGACTTCGCCGCCATGCCAGCGGTGCAGGCACGCCTCGGCGACCGGGTGACTTATGCCGAGACACCTCTGGCGGCCTGCCAGGGAGCCGATGCCCTGCTCATCGCCACCGAGTGGGCCGAGTACCGCCAGGCGGACCTGCAGGCCGTGGGCGGTGCCCTGAAAGCACGCCGCATCTTCGATGGCCGGAACCTGTTCCGACCTGAGACCATGGCCAGCCTGGGCTGGTCCTATCACTCGCTGGGACGCGCAGTCGTGGAGGCAAAATG
>JBBIHT010000175.1:0-5110 GCA_037446845.1 Geothrix sp.
CCCATCCAGATCCGGGAGATCCGGTACGCCAGCCTGCTCCACGACTTCGGCAAGGTGGGAGTCCGGGAGCAGGTGCTGGTGAAGGCCAAGAAGATCGAGGGAGAACGCCTGGATGGCATCTTCCAGCGCCTGCACCAGCGCAGTCTGGAATCCCTGCGGAACAAGGTGCTGGCCGCCTGGCAGCAGGGCCACCCCTTCGATCCCGCGACCATCGACCGCCTGCTCCGGGAGGAGGAGGAAAGCGAGCGGCACCTCATCCGCCTGATCCAGCAGAGCAACGAGCCCACGGTACTGCCCAAGGAAGTGGCCCTGGAACTGGACCTGTTCAAGGATCTCTCCTACCAGCACTGGTCGGGCCAGACCCGCCCCCTGGTGGAAACAGAGGATCTGGATCTGCTGCGCATTCCCAAGGGCAGCCTGTCGGCCCAGGAACGGGAAGAGATCCAGAGCCATGTCTCCTACACCTACAAGTTCCTGCGTCAGATCCCCTGGACCAAGGAGCTGGCCGGTGTGCCCGACATCGCCTGGGCCCACCACGAGCGGCTCAACGGCAAAGGCTATCCTCGCCAGCTCCGGGAGCCCGACATCCCGGTTCAGAGCAAGCTCATGGCCGTTTCCGATGTCTACGATGCCCTCACTGCCGCAGACCGTCCCTACAAGGTGGCCGTGAGCCTCGACCGCAGCCTCGAAATCCTCGAGCAGGAAGCCAAGGTGAACCTCCTGGATGCCGAGGTGCTGCGAATATTCATCGAGGCCAGAATCTTCCAGCAGACGGCCCCCGGTGGAACCGCCCGCCAGGTGTTGCCATGATCCAGGAGACCATCCTCATCGTGGACGACGAGGAGGAAATCAGGGCCACGCTGCTGGAGGCCCTGGAAAGCCAGGGCTACCGGGCCGAGGCCGTGGCCAGTGGCGAGGCCGCCCTGAAGCGCATGGAAGCCCAGGCCTTCCCCGTGGTCCTCACCGACCTCCAAATGCCCGGCGGGCTGACCGGACTGGACCTCATCGGCGCCATCCAGCAGCGCTTTCCCGGCACCCTCTGTGTGCTCATCACGGCCTTCGCCACCCTGGACACCAGCATCGAGGCCCTGAAACTGGGGGCCTACGATCTGATCCAGAAGCCCTTCCGTCTGGCGGAAATGGAAGCTGTGCTGAACCGGGCCCTGGATCACGCGGCCCTGCTGGGGAAGGTGACCCAGTACCAGGCGGAGCTGGAAAGCCGCATCCTCAGCCGCACCCTGGAACTGCAGGAGGCCAACCAGGAGGCGCTCGCCCTGGTGGACCACTGCCTGCAGGGCCTTGATGCTCCAAGCCTCCCCAAAGCCCTGCAGCCCCTGCTGGATCGCCTGGTCAGCCGGTGGACGCCCGATGCCCTAGCCTGCTACCGCAAGGATCAGAGCGGCGAGCTTCGGCGCGTGGTGGCCCTGGGCACCCGCCCGCTCCCCGCGCACCTGGAGCGGCCTCAGCCGGGGGCACTGAGGGCGCCGGACCTGGGCTACCTCGAGGGCCATTTCCTGCCCCTGGGCAACGCGGGGTGGCTGTACCTGGGCTACGAGGGACGCTCCGCCTTCTCGGAAACCGACCCCTCCTTCCTGCTGCAGGCCCGCCATCTGGAACTGCTGCTCCGGGTAAGGTGAGACATGCAGAGCCCCCACCCGATTCTATGGACCGGCTTCCAGGGCCTGGATGCCCCAGCGGTGGAGCATCCCTTCCTTCCCGGCGGCATCATCCTCTTCGCCCGCAACCTGGACCCGGATCCCCGCCTGGGCCCCGCCCGGTGCCACGACCTGATCCAGGGGCTGCAGGCGCGCTGGGGGGGAGACCTGCCCCTGGCCGTGGCCCTGGATCAGGAGGGGGGTCCCGTGAGTCGGCTGCGCCCCTGGGTGGGCAACACGCCGGCCCTGCGGCACCTGTGGGCCAAGGGGGGCCCCGGTGCCTGTGCCCGCTGGGGCCAGCTCTGGGGCGAAGGACTCAGGCTGCTGGGGTTCAATGTGGACTTCGCTCCTGTGGTGGATCTCCATGACGCCCATCCCCAGGCGGCCATGGGCGACCGGGCCGCCAGCGCCGATCCCACGGAAACCGCCCAGGCGGCGGGCGCCTTCCTGCATGGACTCGAGTCCACGGGGGTGCGGGGCTGCCTGAAACACTTCCCCGGTCTGGGCGGCACCCAGCTGGACAGCCACCAGGGCCTGCCCTCCCTGGAGGGCCCCGAAGCCATCGGGCGCAACGCGGCCCCCTTCGTGGCCCTGGCCCATCCCGACAGGCTGATCATGGTGGCCCATCTGCGCCTGCCCGCCACCGGGGCCCTGCCCGCCAGCCTCCACCGAGGCGCGGTGGCGGGGAACCCCTGGGGCGTCCAGGGACGCTTTCTGCCCGACGACCTGGAAATGGGCGGCTGTTCCGGCTGGAGCTGGGAGGACCGGGTGCGCCTGTCGCTCGAAGCGGGGCATCAGTGGCTGCTGGTCTGCCAGACCCCCGCGGGCTGGACCGCCTGTGCGGACGCCCTGGCGCGTCAGCCCGAACACCTTTGGGCCGAAGCCCTGGCCCAGACCCGCAGCCTGCGGCGGCACCTGCCCCTGCCCCCGGCTGCCTCTTTCGATCCACTCCACTGGAGTGACTGGCTGGCGCGGCTCCAGGGGGCCGCCAAGGAGGACTGATGGCGGCTCGCATACTCATCGTGGATGACAACGCCATGATCCGGAACGAGATCAAGGCCGTGCTCATGAGGGACGGCAGCTACGGCAATTTCATGGAAGCCGGGGATGGCCTCACGGCCTTCAAGGCCATCATGGAAAACCCGCCCGATCTGGTGCTCTGCGACCTGGTGATGCCCGGCTTCGACGGCTTGAAATTCCTGGGCCTCAAGGCCAGCCGCAAGGAACTGGAACAGATCCCCGTCATCATCCTCACCGCCGAGGATGACATGGATCGCAAGGCGGAAATCCTGGAGCGGGGAGCCTCGGACTATGTGACCAAGCCCTTCCACGAAAAGGAACTGCTCGCCCGGGTGCGCATCCACACCAAGCTGAAGCTGCTCCAGGACGAACTCCGCGTGAAGAACGCCCAGCTGGAAGACCTGTCCGTCACCGATGTGCTCACCGGCCTGGCCAATCGCCGCCGCCTCATGACCCGCCTGGATGAGGAAGTCCAGCGGGCCCGCCGCTACAAGACGCCCCTGGCCGTGGTGATGATTGACATAGACCATTTCAAGCTGGTGAACGACAACTACGGCCACGCCATGGGGGACGAGGTGCTGCGCAATATCGGCGCCATGCTGAAAGCCAGTGTGCGCACCACCGATCTGGCCGCCCGGTACGGCGGGGAGGAGATCACCCTCCTGCTGCCCCACACCGACCTGGAGGCAGGCCGGCTGGTGGCCGACAACCTGCGCGAGAAGTTCGCCGCCATGGACCATACCCTGGATGGCACCACCCTCCGCAAGACTGCCAGCTTCGGCGTCGCTGCCCGCGATGGCCAGGGCGATATCCCCACCGCCGAGGACCTGCTGAAGCTGGCCGACGAAGCCCTGTACCGCGCCAAGGAGGGCGGTCGGAACCGGGTGGAAGTGGCAGGATAGGCTCGCGGCCGAACGGCCGAGGCAGGCGGTACGCCTGGCGGCCTACCTCACCGCGGCCTTCAGCGCCGCGATCTGGTCGGTCCGCTCCCAGCTGAACTCCGGGCGGCCGAAGTGGCCATAGGCCGCCGTGGCGCGGTAGATAGGCTTGCGCAGGTCCAGGGCCTCGATCATGGCCTTGGGCGTGCAGCTGAAAATGTCGCGCACGGCGCGCACAATGGCTTCGTCCGACACCTGGCCCGTGCCGAAGGTATCCACGGCGATGGAGACCGGCTCGGCCACCCCGATGGCATAGGCCAACTGGATCTCGCAGCGGCGGGCCAGCCCTGCGGCCACGATGTTCTTGGCGATGTACCGGCCCATGTAGGCGGCGCTGCGATCCACCTTGCTGGGATCCTTGCCGGAGAAGGCGCCGCCGCCGTGGTGGCCGCTGCCGCCGTAGGTGTCCACGATGATCTTGCGGCCGGTGAGGCCCGTATCGCCCATGGGCCCGCCCACCACGAACCGGCCGGTGGGATTCACATGGTAGATGGTCTTGTCATCCAGCAGGTCCGCCGGAAGCGTGGCCTGAATGACCTCCTTCAGGACGCTGTCCCGGATGGTGTTCTGGGTCACATGGTCATCGTGCTGGGTGGAGATGACCACCGTATGAATGCGCTTCACGACATCCCCGTCGAACTCCACGGTGACCTGGGACTTGCCGTCAGGCCGCAGCCAGGGCAGGATGCCCTTCTTCCGCACCTCGGCCAGCTTCCGGGTCAGCAGGTGCGAATAATGGACGGGCGCGGGCATGAGCTCCGGTGTCTCGTCGCAGGCATAGCCGAACATCAGGCCCTGGTCCCCAGCCCCGCCCACATCTACGCCCATGGCGATGTCTGGACTCTGCTGGTCAATGGTTACCATCACGGCGCAGGTGGCGAAATCGAAGCCCTTGATGTGGTGGTCATAGCCGATGTCCTTCACCACCTCCCGCACCAGCTGGGCCACGGGGATGTAGGTCTGGGTCGTGATCTCCCCCGCCACCAGCACCAGGCCGGTGGTCAACAGGGATTCGCAGGCCACACGGCTATTGGGATCATCCTTCAGGGCCGCGTCCAGCACCGCGTCGGAAATCTGGTCCGCCATCTTGTCAGGATGCCCCTCGGTGACGCTTTCGGAGGTAAAGAGATGCTTGCCTTGGGTGGCCATGGGAGCTCCTGGGGACGCCTCCGGCCGGCGCGGAGGAACCTGGAAGTCTATCACCCTGGGTGCCCAACTCCAGGCATAGATCCCCAGGCCGGACTTTGAAGACACCCCCTCCGCGCCGATCCCACCCAGCGAGTCTCAGGGGGGCCTCTGGCGCAGGTAGCGGGGGCCCGGAGAGACATCGCGTGCGCAGCGGGCAGGCCTCCGCCTGACGCACCCTCCCCCGGAGGGTGCTCCCGCTCGCAAGCTCGCGGAGTCGGAGCCTCTGCCCCGGACAGCATTAGTCCCTTCGGTTGAAGCCGACAGGCTTGCCAGGCCCTATGCTGGGGGACTAAGGTGGGTCGTTTCCCA
>JBBIHT010000176.1:0-5092 GCA_037446845.1 Geothrix sp.
AAAAGGGACCAGCGCCGTGCCAGCGATTCGTGCGGCCGGAGGGGACGCCGCGAAGCGGTGGCCCCGAAGGGAATCCCGATGCCTGATCGCCTGAAGCCGCCCCAGTGGGCCATTGGGCGGCTTCTTTCGTGGCGGAGAGAGAGGGATTCGAAATCACTGAATCGCTGGCGGGAGCGTAGTTCTAAGCACCTCGATGAGGGCCTTGACCTGGTAGGGCTTCTGGATGAACCCGGCCAGCCCGCGGCCCAGGAACTGCTGGATGGCGTCCTGCTCGTTGTACCCGCTGGAGAGGATCACCTTGACGGAAGGATCCAGTTCCTTCATGCGGCGGAAGGCTTCCCGGCCATCGAGCTTGGGCATGGTGAGATCCATGAGCACCAGGGCAAAACGACCCGGGGCAAACCGTTCCAGAGCCTCCTCGCCATCTCCGGCGACCTCCACCTGGAAACCCAGGTGTTCCAGCATGGCGGCGATGCTCGTGCGCAGATCGGGTTCGTCGTCCACCAGCAGGACCAGACCCTGGAAGGCCTGGTCCTGCCCGGTGCTGGTGACCTCCTGGGCCTGGGATGAGACCTGGCTGGCCCGGAGATACACCTGGAACACGCTGCCCTTTCCCACTTCCGAGTAGATCTTGATGCCACCGCCATGTCCGCGGAGGATGCCCAGCATGGCGGACAGGCCCAGCCCGCGCCCGGAAGTCTTGGTGGTGAAGAAGGGATCGAATATCCGTGCCAGCACCTCGGGCTTCATGCCGCAGCCGGTATCGGATACCTGCAGCGTCACGAAGGGTCCTGGCTGGAGGGTCTGGCCCACGAACAGGCGCTCCACACCCGACTGGTCCAGGTCCCTGGTGCCGGTGGTGATGGTGATGATGCCTTCCCGGTCGCCGATGGCCTCGGAGGCGTTGGTGACGAGATTCATGATGACCTGCTGGATCTGGGCAGCATCGCCTTCCACCATCGGCAGGCCGGAGGCCAGCTCGTAACGAAGCGAAACCTTCTTGGAAATGGAAACCGACAGCAGGTGGGTGATCTCCTCCACCATGCGGCTGAGATCCAGCGGCTTCACCACGAAGCGCCCCTTGCCCGAGTAGGCCAGCATCTGGCGAGTGAGATCCGCCGCCCGCAGGATGGTGCTTTCCATGTTGTGGAGGTAGGCATCGGCCGGGGCACCGGCCTCCAGCTTCATCTGCGCCAGGTTGAGGTTGCCCAGGATGGCGGTGAGGAGGTTGTTGAAGTCGTGGGCGATGCCACCCGCCAGCACGCCGAGGCTTTCCAGTTTCTGGGCCTGGCGCAGGGCCTCCTGGTTCTTCCGCTCGTCGGTCATGTCCCGCGAGATGCCGGCCAGCAGGTAGATGCGGCCCTGCTCATCGCGGATCGGCGCCAGCTGGGTGAGGAGAACCCGCTTGCCCGCGGGCAGCGACACCACTTCCTCGTAGGAAAGATTGCGCCCGGCGCTGAGGCACCGCTGGAAGTTTCCCATGACAAAGGATGCGATTTCTCCCGGCAGCACATCGGCGGGCCGTTGCCCGGCCACGGCCTCCTCGGAAAGTCCGTAGGTGGCCGAGTAGGCGGGGTTGACGCCCTCGAAGCGGAAGGAGCCATCCTCCTCCACCTGAACAAGGAAAATCATGTCTGAGCTGTTCTGGTAGAGACCCCGGTAGCGATCCTCGCTCCGGCGGCGGGCCGCTTCCGCAGCCTCCCGCGCGGTCACATCCAGCGCCATCCAGATTTCACAATAGGGGAGCGTCCTCATGCGCACTTCGAGGATGCGGCGCTCCCCCAAGCTCGTGGTGAAATGGGCGAACTGCGCCGCCACGGGATGAGTGTCCCGCTTGGTCTCGAACGCCTCCCGCAGGCGCCGGCCATCCTCGGCATCCAGCACGCCCAGCCAGGCTTCAAGCGTGGCGAGCTCTTCCCGGGGCCGGTCCATGAGTTCAGCCATGCGGGCGTTGATGAAGAACCCGGCCTCATCGGCATAGAGGGCGCCGGCTGGAAGGTTTTCCACCAGCATGCGCAGGCGCTGTTCCCGTTCGGTCAGGCTGGCCTCGGCCTCCCGGCGATGGCTGACTTCCTCTCGCAGGGCGGTCGTCTGTTTCTGAACCCGGTGCCGCAGCTGCCGAATCCACAGCACCACCAAGAGGGTGATGACCGCCAGGGAGCCCAGCAGAAGCCCCAGCCAGCGCACCCAGCGCGCGGCCAGCGGCGAGGGCGGCGACCAGAGGAAGGCGGCCGGGTCACTTACCGCTGGGATCATCCCGAGCTGCTGGTAGATCTCGGCCATGTGGCGGAAGCGACCTGGGTTCATGTGGCCCATTTCCACCAGCCCCGGCAGCACCAAGTCCTTCATCTGCTCCGCCTCGAACAGCAGGTGCTGGCGACTGCCCGGCCCATGATCAACACCGGGCATCTTGAGGATGGCCGCGATCAACGCCTCGGGGTGGTTCATGGCGTAGTCCCAGCCGCGCAGGGAGGCCCGGCGGAAGGCTTCGACCGTGGCCGGGTGGGCCTCGGCAAAGGCTCGGGTGGTGAACAGGAGATCCCCGTAGAAATCCACGCCGTAGTCGGTCGGGCGCAGGAAATTGATCTCTGCCCCTCGCCGGCGCAGGGTATCGGGCTCATCCGTGGCGTAGGCGGAAAGCACCTCAACCCGGCCCTGGAGCAACTCCTCCAGGTCCCAGGGGGGCGTGACGATCCGCACAGATGAAGGGGCGATACCCTCCGCCTTGAGCATGGCGAAGGCCTCGGCCATGCCCTGATTCCCGGCGAACATCACGCGGCGACCCACCAGATCCTTCGGGCGCTTGATGCCCGCCGCCTTGAGGGAGATCAGTACATAGGGGGAGTGCTGGAACACCACGCCCAGGGCCACCAGGGGCTCGCCCTGCTCGTAGGCCTGGAACACCTCCATGCCGCTGACGCCGAAATCGGCCTCGCCGCCCTGGACCATCGGCATGGGCATGCGACCGGGCCCGCCTTCCTGGATGGCAACCTCAAGGCCCTCCGCTGCATAGAAACCCTGCTGCTGCGCGGCGTAGTAACCGGCGAACTGGAAGCCGTGGGTCCATTTGAGTTGGAGCGCGACCTTCTGGGGTGCCCCGGCCATCGCTCCCACGGCCCAGGCCGCGGCGGCTCCCCAGCGCAGGACATACCACAGGGCCGAGTGCAGAACGCGCAGGGGGCACCTCATGGGGAAGTCGCAGGCCAACGGAGTCCTGCGGGGCTGGAACGGCTCATCGGCAGTTCCGCCGAAGACCAGTAGGCTTTCACGACGATGATCTGAAGTTCAAGGCCTTCGGGCCATTGGTCTGCCCGTCGTGACCCCCGTCACGAATGTTCAACACGGCCTCCTCCGCCTGAAGGTGCTAATTTCGCTCTAAGGCAAGAACGACACCCTCTGGAGGCACCGTGAACGAGCTGCTCGACTCCCTGGATCCTAAATCCCTCTGGTCCTACTTCTTGGAGCTGTCCAGGATTCCCCGAGGCTCCAAGAACGAGGCCGCCGCCGCCGCCTGGGTGGCTGACCAGGCCCGGGCCCTGGGTTGCGAGGTGGAGCGGGACGAGGTGGGCAATGTGATCATCCGCAAGGGGGCCACGGCGGGGCGGGAAAACCACCCCACCCTCTGCCTGCAAGCCCATGTGGACATGGTCTGCGAGAAGAATGAGGAGACCCAGCACGATTTCACCCGGGATCCCATCAAGGTGCGCCGGGACGGCGACCTCATCCGTGCCACGGGCACCACCCTCGGCGCCGACAATGGCATGGGCGTGGGCGCGGCCCTCGCCGTGCTGGCTTCCAAGGACATCGCCCACGGCCCCCTCGAGGTGCTCATCACCATTGACGAGGAGACGGGCCTCACGGGTGCCAACGGCCTGCAGGCCGGCCGCCTCCGGGCGAGGTACCTGCTGAACCTCGACAGCGAGGAGGAAGGCTTCCTCACCATCGGCTGCGCCGGTGGCGTGGATACCATTGCCACCCGCAAGCTCACCCGCGAGCCTGCTCCTGCGGGGAGCCGCGCCTTCCGCCTGAAGGTTTCCGGCCTGAAGGGTGGGCATTCCGGCATTGATATCAATGCCGGCCGGGGGAACGCCATCCGCCTCCTGGCCCAGGTCCTCGGTGACCTGAGGCAGCAGTTCCCCATCGCCCTGGCCTCGGCCAAGGGTGGCAACAAGCGCAACGCCATCCCCCGGGAAGCTTCCGCCATCCTCTTCCTGGATCCCACCAAGGAAACGGCCTTCCGCGAAGCCCTGAAAGGCCACGAGGCCCACTGGCAAGCCGCCCTGGGGGCCTTCGACCCGGGCCTGCATCTGGTGCTGGAACCCGCCGAAGCCACCCAGGCCATGTCCCAGGCGGACATGAAGGCGCTGACCAAGGTGCTGATGGCCCTGCCTCACGGCGTCGAGGCCATGAGCCCAGACATCCCGGGCCTGGTGCAGACCTCCACCAACCTGGGCGTGCTGGAAACCCGGGACAACGAAGTAGAAGTCAACCTGCTTACCCGCAGCAGCATTGATGCCTCGAAGATCGCCCTGTCCCAGCGCATCGCCGCCACCTGCCTGCTGGCCGGGTTCGAGGCCCACACCACCGGCGGCTACCCCGGCTGGAAGCCCGAGCCCAAGGCCTCCCTGGTGCGCATCGTGAGCGACACGAACCAGAAGCTCTTCGGCAAGCCCCTGGAAATCATGGCCATCCACGCGGGCCTGGAATGTGGCCTCATCGGGGAGAAGTACACCCAGATGGAAATGGTGTCCTTCGGCCCCAGCATGTGGGATGTGCACACCCCCGACGAGCATGTGAGCATCCCCTCCGTGGCCAACTTCTGGAAGCTCCTGGTCGCCGTGGTCGAGGCCGTGTAGTCCACGCGATTCCTCGCGCTTGGCCCAAGGCCGGGCCCGTGCTAGCCTTATCGTTTCCGCCTGGCGCGGAAAGCCATTGGAGAGTTGTCCGAGTGGTTTAAGGAGCACGCCTGGAAAGTGTGTGTAGGTCAAAAGCTTACCGGGGGTTCGAATCCCCCACTCTCCGCCAGATCGAAGCCGCCGCAAGGCGGCTTCTTTCATGAGCGCGGAGCGTGGGGGATTCGAAATCACTGAAT
>JBBIHT010000177.1:0-5091 GCA_037446845.1 Geothrix sp.
GCGAGCTGAGCTGGCTGGAGTTCAATGCCCGGGTCATGGAAGAGGCGGAGGATCCCACGGTGCCGCTGCTGGAGCGGGTGAAATTCCTGAGCATCGTCTCCAGCAACTGGGACGAGTTCTTCATGGTGCGGGTGGCGGGCATCTGGCGACAGATTGACGCCGGTATCAGCCAGCCGGGCCCCGATGGCCTGACCCCCCGGCAGCTGCTGCAGCGGGTGTCGTCCAAGATCCACGCCTATTCCATGCGCCAGCACCAGCTCTTCCACTCGGACCTGGAACCGCGCATGAAGGCCGCCGGCATCGAGATCCTGGACCCGAAGGACCTGGATGATGCCCAATCGGGCTTCGTGCTGGACTATTTCGAGCGCAGCCTCCTGCCGCTGATCACGCCCCTGGCCGTGGATACGGGCCATCCCTTCCCTCGCCTGGGCAACAGCGCCCTGGTGCTGGTGGTGGAACTGGAGCCGGAGGACGACCTGCTGGACGGAGACCTGCCCGCCTCGGAGCTGTCCTTCATCCATGTACCCACGGGCCTGGCTTCGCGCTTCCTGCGGGTGCCCTCCGATCCCGGCACCCATGCCTTCGTCATGCTGGAGGATGTGGCCCGGCACCATCTATCCCGCCTGTTCCTGGGCTACGGCGTCAAGAGCTGCCACGCCATCCGGGTGACCCGGGATTCGGATCTGCCCGTGGAGGAAGACCCCTCCGAGGATCTGCTCAAGACCGTGGAGGAAAGCCTGCGGGACCGCCGCCGGGGTGCCGTGGTGCGCCTGCAGTACGAACAGGGGATTTCCTCTCAGGTGCTGGACCTGCTCATCCGGGAGATGGACCTGAGCCCCGAGGACCTGTATCCATCAGTGGGCCTCACGGCCTTTTCGGATCTCATGCAGCTGGTGGGCCAGGTGGACCTGGCGCAGCTGAAGGACACGCCCCTGCCCCCCCTGCCCGTGGCGCAGCTGGATCAGGGCGGCTCCATCTTCGACGCCATCTCCCGCAACGACATCCTGCTGCAGCACCCCTACCAGAGTTTCGATGACAGCGTCGTGCGGTTCGTGCGCGAGGCGGCGGAGGATCCGAAGGTTCTCGCCATCAAGATGACGCTCTACCGGGTCACCGCCCAGAGTCCCGTGGCGGCGGCGCTGGAACGGGCCGCCGAGCGCGGCAAGCTGGTGGCGGCCATCGTGGAACTTCGCGCCCGTTTCGACGAGGCTGCCAACATCACCTGGGCCCGCCGCCTGGAGAAGACCGGCGTCCATGTAGTCTATGGCCTGCCCAACCACAAGATCCACTGCAAGGCCTGTCTGGTGGTGCGCCAGGAAGCCGACGGCATCAAGCGCTACTGCCACCTGGGCACCGGGAACTACAACGAACGGACCAGCCGCCTCTACAGCGACCTGGGCCTGTTCACCGCCCGGCCCGAGTTTGGCGAGGACCTGTCCAACCTCTTCAACATGCTCACGGGATACACAAGGCCCCCGAAGCTGCACCAGCTGCTGTTGGCTCCCCAGCACCTGAAGAACGCGCTGAGGGAGCGCATCCAGCGGGAGATCGCCCATGCCCGGGACGGGCAGCCTGCTCGCATGATCCTCAAGATGAACGCCCTGGTGGATGTCGAGATCATCCAGATGCTCTATGAGGCCAGCCGCGAAGGCGTGGCCGTGGATCTCATCGTACGGGGCACCTGCTGCCTCCGTTCCGGCGTGCCCGGCCTGTCCGAGAACATCCGGGCCATCTCCATCCTCGACCGCTTCCTGGAGCACGCGAGGGTCTACTACTTCGCCAACCATGGGCAGCCGGAACTCCTGCTCTCCAGTGCCGACCTCATGCCGAGGAACCTGGATCGCCGGGTCGAACTGGCCTTCCCCCTGGTGGATCCCCTCCTGGCCTCCCAGGTTCTGGAGATGCTGGAGCTCCAGCTGCATGACACCCTCAAGGGCAGGGTCCTGGGGCCCGAAGGGGATGTGCTGCGCCGGGGCCTGGATCCCGGGGATCCCCCCCTGCGCAGCCAGGTGCGCCTGTACGAGCACACGCTGCTGCAAAGCGGCGTGGGTGCCCTCACCCGCAAGCTTGGTCCCCTGGACTCCGATATTTAGGCCACCCCAGCGCGAGGGCCCGGTGGGGGCTACCGCACCGCCTGCAGGTGGCGATCCAGGTCCTGGGCGGAGGCATCGAGGGTGCGGGCCGCCTCCGCGATGGCATCTGAAGCCTGGCTGGCGCGGCTCACATCCTGCTCCAGGTTCTGGATTTCCCGGGCGAGCAGGTCGAACCGCCCTGCCAGGTCCGTCTGGACCGAGGCGATGGAACCGATCTGATCGGCAGCCCGGCCGGACTCGCGGATGACCTGGACGAGGAGGTCGTGAACGGCCGTGGCGCCCGAAAGCGTCGCCTGCACCCGCTCCCGGCCTTCCCGCATGACGGCCACAGCCTGGCCGGTCTGGCCCAGGATCGTGTTGATCTTCGCCTCGATCTCCTCGGTGGCCTGGCTCGTGCGCTCCGCCAGCAACCGCACCTCCTCCGCCACGACGGAAAACCCCTTCCCGGCCTCCCCGGCATGGGCGGCCTCGATGGCGGCGTTCAGGGCCAGCAGGTTGGTCTGGTCGGCAATGGCCCGAATCACCTGGGCGATGGTGGCGATCTCGTCGCTCTGGCGGCCCAGGTCCTCGATGTGTTCCGTGGAGCGTAGCACCGCTTCCGCGCTGGCACCTAGGTCCCCTCGCATGGTCTCCATGGCCTGGCCGCTCTCGGCGGCCAACTGCCCCGCGGAGCGCGCGCCAGCTGCGGAGGATTCGGAGCGTTCAGCGCTGTCCCGGCCTTGCGTGGCGATGGCCACGATTTCCTGCGACATCAGGCGGGAGCGCCGCGCCTGCTGGTGGAGGGCCTCCTGAATACCCTGGGACTGGTCCTGGATGCCGGTGGATTCGCTGGCCACGGATTGGGAGATGCGGGTGGTTTCCACCACCAGTTGGGCCAGCTGGTGATGTTCTGCCTCCGCGTGCTGGCGTCCCGCCTCGAGGTGGGCCAGGCTCCGGGTCTTGTCCCGCTCGAAGGACCAGGCAATGCCCATGAACACCACACAGAGGCCCACCAGGGAGCGCATCAGCAGCTCGGAATGCAGCGCGGCCGGGATGGGGCTCGCCGGCAGGGCCCATCCCTGGCGGTGCGCCTCAAAAAACAGCAGCAGGGCCAGGACGGTCAGGGCGGTCCACACCAGCCCCACCGTGCGTCCCCCAATGAAGGTGGCGGCCACGGGCACCAGCAGGAACCACGGCGTGGAGGAGGACTCGAAGCCTCCATTCACATAACACATCCAGACCACCATGCCGAAGAAGGCTGCGGTCAGCAGGTCCCGGCTGAGCCACAGCATCCCCGTGGCCTTCAGCAGGGCGGCCGAACTCAGCATGGCCAGTCCCGCGGCCAGGATGCCCCAGCCCATGGCTGGATGGTGGAGCCGGAAATAGTGAAGGGAGAAGATTGGGACGGCCACGGCCGCCAGTACGGCGACGCCGATGATGCCGCGGGCCCTCCCCAGGGCGATGGGGTCCGCCCGGAGCCGGGCGGGTGTGAAGGCATCCATCAAGGTGTCCAGCAGCTGGGCTATGGGCATGGTGGCTTCTCCCCTGACGCCGAAGGTCGTGCATCTATTTTCGGCAGCAGGCCCGCCAGGGGTGAATCAAAGCGACCTCGGGTTTTTGCCTGTTCCGACCGCCATCCGCCCCATGCCAAACTGGGGGGCTGGAGATCCGCATGCCCAAGATCAGCCGTGCCGCCCTGTTCGAAGCCCTCAATGCCTATGTGGTGCCGGGGACCACGGCCACGCTCCTCCAGCTCAAGGCCGTGAAGGGCATGGATGTGGACCAGGGCAAGGTCACGGTGCTGCTGCAGCTCATGGAGGCCTACAAGGATCGCGTCCAGGTCATCAAGGAGGCCGTGGAGGAGCTGATCCTCAACCAGCCCGGGGTCATGGACGCGGAGATCGAGATCGGCTGGGAACAGAGCGCCCAGGTGGAGTTCAAGAACCTCATTCCCGGCATCAAGCGTTGCGTGGTGGTGGGCTCGGGCAAGGGCGGCGTGGGCAAGAGCACCATCACCGTGAACCTCGCCCTCGCCATGGCCCAGCAGGGTCTGCGGGTGGGCCTGCTGGATTCGGATATCTATGGCCCCTCCATCCCCATGATGCTTGGCCTCAAGGATTCCCCCCTGGGCACGCCCGATGGGAAAATCCTGCCCCTGGAGGCTTTCGGGGTGAAGGTCATGTCCATGGGCCTGCTCATCGAGGAGGATCGCCCGGTGATCTGGCGCGGCGCCATGCTCAACAAGGCCCTGCAGCAGTTCCTCAAGGATGTGGCCTGGGGCGACCTGGATGTGCTGCTCATTGATCTGCCCCCGGGCACCGGCGATGTGCAGCTCACCCTCGTCCAGAATGCGCAGGTGGACGGTGCCATCATCGTCAGCACGCCCCAGGATGTGGCCTTCCTGGACGCCAAGAAGGCCATCGGCATGTTCGGCACCGTGAAGATTCCCGTGCTGGGCATCATCGAGAACATGAGCAGCTTCATCTGCCCAGGTTGTGGCTTGGAGACCCAGATCTTCGGCCATGGCGGCGTCAGGGCCGCCGCGAGTCGCATGAACCTGCCTTTCCTGGGCGAAGTGCCCATTGACCTGGCCATCCGCGAGGGGGGCGATAGCGGCAAGCCCTTCGTGAACGAGCATCCCGACAGCCCCCAGACGCAGGCCTTCCGGGCCATGGCCGAGACCCTGCGCGGGGTTCTCGAGGTCTGAGGACCCCAATACCCACGCCGCCTGGCTACACTCAGGCATGGCCAAGCATCAGATCCCAGAGACCCTGGCTCCGGATCTTCTGGAGCGCCTGCGCGCGCGGTTCCATCCCTGGCCGCTCATCAGTGGGTGGGGGCTCACCATCTCCGCCATCGCGCCAGGTTCCGCCGAAATGCGGCTGGTACCCACTGCCTCCGTGATCAACGGCAGCCGCGGCACCGTCAATGGCGGCGTGCTGGCCACCATGGCGGATATGGTGGGAGCCCTGGCCCTGAGCACCGCCTTCGATGGGGCCATGCCCTTTGCCACCTCGGA